>CAYIYY010000026.1:0-11554 GCA_964367605.1 uncultured Candidatus Izemoplasmatales bacterium
TCCCTTTAAGACCATGATGGGAGTGAGATAAATATGAAAATTCTTGTTTTAAATGGTAGGCTCTATCTTTTAAAATACGGCGATCAAGTTCAAGTTTGGTTTCACCAGGGCCTTTCGATCCAGTTCCGCTTTTTTGTCTTGATAAAGAAGAATATAAGCCCACAACTCTAGGAAGCATGTATTGACATTGAGCCAATTCAACTTGAAGCATCGCTTCTTTTGTCTTCGCACGTCTTGCAAAAATATCTAGAATTAAGATGGTACGATCGATAACTTTAACGTCTAATGCTTTTTCTAAATTACGAATGTGAGAAGGTGATAATTCATCATCAAAAACAACAACATTGGCTTCTAACGTTGTCACAGCTTGTTTTATTTCTTCAACTTTACCACTTCCAACATAAAAATTCGATGTTGGATTGTTAAGTCTTTGTGTTATAGTGTCAAGAACTTCAATGTTACAAGCCAATGCAAGATTCTTGAGTTCTTCCATTGCTTCCTTGAAATGATTTGATTCTGGGGTTTCAAGTCCCACTAAGATTGCTTTTTCCATTATTTCACCCATTACTATTATATAACATAATTTCGTTATCTGTGTTTATTTTCATATTTTAAATAATGTAGAAATAGAGCGCTTTATTATGGTATAATAACAAGTGCCATTTTTAATTTAAATGAGGTCTATGCATGACAACTACTAAGAAACGATTTAGAGAATGGTTCAAAGAGAAATCTGAACTATTCAATCTTAAAATCACGGAAACATTTGAATCTCCGAAAAAAACGTTCAAATTTTTGGCGATTTTTATTTTTTCAATTTTATTCTTTATTGAGATGGGGATTATTTTAATTAACAATAGTTTTTATAATAATTTCTCCGATGATATCTTACAATATTACACCATCATCGTTGATTTTGTCGCTCAAATCAAAGCAGGAACATTATCTTCGTTTAATTTAAATAATTATTTAGGGGCATCGTATTTTTCTGATGTTTATTATGTTCCTTTAGATATTTTCACTGCGATTACGTTTGTATTAAGTTATGTCATGCCAACAGAACTTGCTTATTCTGTCACAGAACTTGTTAAGATATGGGCAGGTGTGATGATATTTGCTTATTACCTCCATATGAATAAAATGAAACCTAGAACGATCTTTTGGATGGCGGTTATCTATTTTATCAGTGGCGGATCAGTTAGTTTCATGGCATTCCCTGCATTTTTATCACTAGCGTTTTATTTACCGTTAGGACTTGTTGTTATTCAGTGGTTTATTAGAGGAAAGAAGTGGGTCGTTCCATTGTATGTCTTTGCTTTAATTTTCTATGACTTTTATCTTGGTTATACAGCCATTGCGTTTGTTTCAATTCTGTATATTATCGAAACCATTAAACAACCCGGTTTTAAGTTCTTTAAATTTATCTTTGATGGGATACAGTTTTTAGGTTTAATTCTTTTAGGGGTTTTAATGTCAACGGTCATTTTATACCCTTCAATTCTATTTATTTTAGAACAGACATACCGTCCTGAAAATACGTTTAACGGATGGGTTGTAAATGTTTTAGGTAAGGAAATAAAATTATTTCAACCGACGATTTATATCAGGATTTTCGCTAAAATGTTCGTTGAACAAAAACCGATTGGCTTTTATGGATTTGAGAATCATTATGGATTAGAACATTTCTCTTTATTCATATCGGTTGTTGGTTTTGTTTATATGAATTATATATTCTTCATGAAAGATAAAATTGCATGGATTTATAAAGTCGTCATATTCTTAGGCATCATTATGATGTTTTTCCCAATATTTAGTTACGTATTATCTGGAACAACGGATGTTCCTTATACAAGATGGATCAATATGTTGCCACTGGTTCAAATCATGATTTTAGCCCATGTTTTTGACCGCTACGGCTTTGAAGAAATCAAAATGAAGTGGTTGACTATCCCGATAGTCATTATGCTTGGAACGCTTGCTTATACGATGTATTATTACATCATTCATCTAATGACAGATGTGAAGTATGTTTCTCGTGACGTGATGACAGCCGATACGGTATTAATGGGAGTTGCAGGACTTATCTTAATTTGTATTATTATTTTTGGCTGGCTCAAAAAATATCAATGGATAAAAAGAATCTTTTGGGTTGAATTTATCATCGCTCTTGTTTATATCTATTCAGGTCCATTTTCAATTCGCAATAAAATTGATACATTCCAAGAAATGGATGAAATCAGTGATTTCTTAGAAGATTCACTTGATCATGATGAGTTTTTCCGAGTGTATGTGGATTTTGAACACTTTGACGCTGAAGATATTAACTTCAACCGCATGACTCAGTTCCCGACAAACACCGAAATCTTCCATTCGTGGACCGATAAAGAAACGAATGATATCAGTATGCTTCTTTTCAATGTTTATGAGTATCAAAGTAAAGATAGACTGGATTTGCTATCCGTCTATTTAAATCATTTCTTAGGATACAAATATATTTTAATCAGTGCAGAAGCTAATTTAGAGTTGCCGGAAGATTATTTCACTTTGTTCAATGAAAATGAGAAATTTAGATTATATGAAATTTTGAACGCTGAACCGTTCCAAGTTTATGAGAGTTATTTGACCTACAGTCAATTTAAATCAACGAGCGAGTATTCAAAACAAAAGCTGTTATTAATGACTGCTGTAATTGATGCGGATAGATATGCTACGAATGATTTAAATCTTGAAGAGCAAAGTCCCATCAATCCAAGTTATTATTCAACAGCTAAATCATATACATCAGTCACGAATTCAACTGGAACCGCAGTCATGGCTACTGGCATTACAAATACGCTATCAAGAGCTTTTATCCAATATTCTGCGGAGCAATTTAAAGTTGATTTTTCAAGTGGAGCTGCTTATATTCGGTCCACTTATGGCACCATGAGCCTTGGTGAGAGTGATTACGGCGAAGTCTATATGACGTTTGATGACGGAACTAGTCAGTCTTGTCAAATTATGACAGATACTAATTTAACACACCGAGTTAAATGCGAATTTGGAAAACAACCCAACGCATTCTTCTTTGAAGTCACTGAAAACTATAAATCAATTGGAAAAACTGATGTTCGCTTAGAAAGAGCGCTTAATGGAGCGGCTTATTTAGTTTATGATTTCAATAATATTCAACCTAATGGAATGATGGCATTTAAGATTGGATCGATGGATATCGAAAGAGCATTTTTGGTTGATATCAATGGAACCGAAACTGAATGTTTCAATCGCCTGTGCTTTATCGAATCACAACCGGTAAGAATCTATGTTTATAAAACTGGCGATATGTATAATTCTGATAATCTATTTGCCTTAGATTTCCAATATTTATACGATGATTTAAGTGATTATTCAGAAAATATCGAATCAAATATCTCAAACAATCATTCATTAATCATCGAAAATGGTAAAATTGAATTATCTTATACAAGAACAAGCGATACTTCATATGATCAAATTGTAATGATTCCGGTTTCTTATTCAGAAGAATGGATTATTACCTCAGATATTTCATACGAGACGATGTCGGTTTCGGGTGGGTTCTTAGGAATAGTTATTCCTCATGGAACAACTAATATTGAAGTCAGTTTAAAATTTGTACCTGAAGGATTAAAAGATGGAGCGAAAGCGAGTGTTGCTGGATTTGGCATCTACGCAGTTATCTTCCTTCCGGTTTTATTAGAAAGTCGCAAGCGAAAACTATTTAGTCGCTTGAAAGAAACGGAGGTCAATGACCATGAAAAAATTGACAATCATAGTACCAGCTTATAATGAGGAAAAAAACGTTCGTCCATTTTATGACGAGACGCTACAACACCTAAATAATCCTAATTATGAATATGAGATTTTATACGTCAATGATGGATCGAAGGATCAAACATTAAACGAAATCAAGGCACTAAAAAAACTTGATCAAAGAATCTCCTATATCAGTCTTTCAAGAAACTTTGGTAAAGAATCAGCGATGCACGCTGGGTTAGTTCATTCTAAGAATAGTGATGCAGTTATCTTTATCGATTGTGATTTGCAACAACCGCCATTTTTAATTCCTGAAATGATCAAGGAATATGAAGCGGGAAATAAAATTGTTTATACCAAAGGTAGAAGCAGAAAAGGTGAGCCGAAAATGCGAACGATTTTCGCTAACCTTTATTACAAGTTCTATAATTCATATACCGAACAACCTTTGGATAATGGTGCTAAAGATTTCCAATTGCTTGATAAACAAGTTGTAGAAGCATATTTAAGTATTAAAGATAATTACCGTTTCATGAAAGGCATATTTTCTTGGGTGGGTTATCAACGTAAATGTCTTGAGTATGATTTTATTCCAAGAAAATATGGTAAAAGTACATGGAGTTTTAAATCATTATTTAAATATGGATTCAATGGTATGAATCAGTTCTCTAACGTTATGATGATTTTACCGGTATTATCACTCTTCTTTGGAGTATTATTATTAGCAGGCAATATTCTATTATTCGTTTTCAATGTTTTTACATTACAAATCTTTTTAATTGGGTTACAACTTAATTTGCTTTGGTTCATGATGTCTTTATTAGCCTATGGACTGTTTTACCTTCTATATGGTTTAAAGCGACAAGTGATGAACCGACCCATTTATCTCATTGATGAGGACTCGGATATAAACAATGATAAGTAAAACTTGGAATTTTATCAAAACAAAATTTTTAACAAAGAAGTTTTTAGTCTTTGGGTTAATCGGAGTTATTAATACCGGTATTCATATGGGGGTTTACTGGGTTGCGTTTAATCCATTAAAACTCGGTCCGTTTTTTTCGAATACCATCGCATTTATCGTCGCGTCTGTATTTTCTTATTTTGCGAACGCAATTCTTACCTTTAAACCCAAGAATAAATCTTCGATGCAATTTACAGCGGTCATGGTGGTGTTTTTAATTAGGTTGGTCATCAGCGGCCTATTAACGACCGGATTTGACTATATTATCCAAAATTGGATAGGAATCGATTATGAAGTTCATAATTGGACGACGATTATTGCGCCATTCTTCGCATCTGCATTATTAATACCGATTGCTTACTTTGCATTAGAATATGTCTTTAAAGCAACCGATTATCAAAAACAAAATCAAGAATAAGGGTTTGGCCTTTTCAAAAGACAAATAATAGCGTAAAATAAAAGAAGAACAGTATTTATGATTATTGATATTTAATGTTTAACATTATTAAATGATTTATCGCTTAAAATAGGCGTTTCCTGTTTATGTATTTCATCATTACGGAAGAAGGGATTTTATGAAAAGTTTTGATATACTTGTAATAATTAGTTACCTCTATGCCATTTTTATTTTGACGCTTAGAACCAAAGTCAGTCATAAAGCGATACGATTCTTTAAAATCTTTTTGATTGTTCTTTTTGGATTGTCAATTTATTACATGTTCGCGATAGATGGAACTGACCTACCGCTCGTTACAAAACTCGCTGTCATTCTTCCGTTAGGTTATGTTTTCGTTATGATTTATATCAACGAAATTACAACATTCCTAAAAATGCTCGGAGTTGGTGCAACGAAGAAAAAAACAAAAGGATCCAAAACGAATAACGAACTCGCAAGTAAGTTAATATCAACAATTGAGTTCCTATCGAACCGAAAAATTGGTGCGTTAATCACCATTGAAAGAGATATTAAATTATCAGGCTATGTCAATAAAGCAATGTTAATTAACGCTCCAGTTTCGAGTGAATTATTAGCTTCAATCTTTATTCCGACGACGCCTTTACATGATGGAGCGGTTATCATCCGTGACAACACAATTGTTTGTGCTAAAGCTTATTATCCATCGACTGAAAGAACGGATTTACCATTGCATTTTGGAACGAGACATCGTGCCGCCATTGGTATTAGCGAACAAACCGATGCTTTAACAGTCGTTGTATCTGAAGAAACTGGTTATGTCAGTTTAACAATTAATCGTCAAATTGACTATAACGTTAGTAAAGAGACACTGAATCTATATTTTGAAAAGTATCTTAAATTAAGATAAAGTGCCTTTGCACTTTTTCTTCTTTCATATCAACGTTTGATGCACTCAAAAAAGCGAGGTGAGGGATTATGGAACAATATGATGTTTTAATTGTTGGCAATGACGTCGGATCTTTAGTCACTGCGCTTTTTTTAGCTCGCAAAATGCGCAAAGTAGTCGTATTTTCTGAACCCGAACCAAAGACGGTTAAAGATATATTTGAACTATCAGACGACCAAGGCAATAAATATACTTTTAAGAATCATTTGTTAGATACCGTTCCTGGTCTTGAAAAACCTTCATTAATGTATCGTTTTTTAAATCTTTGTGGATTAACTGGTGATCTTCAATCGATGTTATCAATCTCTGATAAAATCGTTAGAACTGATAATATAATGGTTGATAGGTTACAAGATTTTGAAGGATTACTGATTTATTTTGTTCGGTATTATCCGAAGCAACGTGACCGAATCCATAAATTTTTCCGTGATTTAAAACGACACTATGAAAATTACCTGGAACAACAAAACAGTATGATTGCGAATACGGGATACACAATTTCCTCATTGATGATTGAATGGGGAGATTATAGTTTAAAAGATTTGTTACAAAAGTATTTTACTGATCCTAAATTAATCGACGAGTTCATGTATCACCCTTCAATTAACGGACTCAATATGAGTGAGGTTTCTTGTTACAACTTCTTCATCAATTACTTTACCGGAGTATATTCGAAAGAATACTATCTCAATCATAGTGTTGAAGATATTCGCAAATTGCTTATAACTAAACTTTCTGCGATTAATCGGAACATTATTCAAAATAGAACGATTAAACAAATCATTCTTGATACGGATGGAACCGTTCTAAAAGTGATTGCCGACGATACTACCGAATATCATGCAAAACATTATGTTATCGCAGGAAAACCTCAAGATATCTATCAAAAATATTTTCCAGAATTAGATAAGGAACTTCTTGAAGTATTAAAGTATTATCCGCATATTGAAACTAAAAAAAGAATTCAACCTATCTATCTTGGGTTGACTCATAAACTTGAATCCATTGGTATTGATTCACTCAATTATTTCTTTGAAACCGATGAAAATGCACCAGTTCAATTAGTTCGAATGTTCAATGAGAAACTCTTCAATAAAGATGCTTGTTCAAATAAGAACGGAGCATTAATCTTGGAAGTTGTATATGATGAAGGAACAAAAATAGATATTCAAAACATTCTTTCTCAATTAGATGATGTTTTTCCAAAGTTAGCAAAATCAATATCAGTATCTAAACTAGGAAAAGCGAGACCAATCTATTCAATGCTTTCGTTACCTGAAGTTAGAAAAGGATTATCGATTGATGATCAAATTGCTATCGAAACCTTGTCGCGGCAACAAATCTTTGAGAACCTTTATTTAATCGGTGATTGGTTAAGACCAGAAGCGGGTTTATTCGGTTTGTTTCAAGCGGGCATCATTTATGGCGACGCCATCGAAGAAAAACTTTATTACGGCGATGACGACGATGAATTTTTCTATTTATCGAACGATGAAATCATGATGATGTTGCGCCATAATTATGGCAAAAAACTTTTAGGTAAGATAGAAAAACATATTAACTTTCATATTGGAAAAAGTAACTATTTTATTCGGACTAAAGCTAAAAATATTACGGTTCATAGAGGCGAGTATTTTAGTCCAGATTTATCGATATATACGACAAACGATAAATTATCGAGTTTATTACTGAAAAAAACCACGTTAGAAGAAGTGTTAAAAAGTGGTGGATTCAAGTATCAAGGGAAAGAATCTGACTTATTTGAAATCGCTGAAGCTTTTAATCTAGATGATTACAAAGAAGAAGACTCCTCTTATCAGCCAAAATCAAAGATTTATTTCTTAGGGGTTAAATTTCTATTCTTCTATCTAACGATTTGGAGTATCATGGCATTTCTATCTAATTTCATTAAAGTGTTATGGATTGCGCCGTTCGCTTTAATATTAACCTTATTTACCACCTATACCAAATATTTAAAATATCGGGATATTTCCTGGTTTGAATATGTGATTAATTCATTACTTGCTGTCACCGTATTGACCTCAGCGCTATGGCCAAGCTTTAATAACGCATTATCTGATGATATTTATCTTGGAATCATGGCCCTTGTCTTTATGATTTCTTGGATTATTAATCGACCGATTGTTCATGATTTTCATCAGTATGATTTCAAGCGTGACTACGCGCAGTCTTCATTGTTTAAAGTTATCAATAATGGATTAACGCTTGTTTGGTCGTTGATTTTTATCTCGATTTTAGTTTTCACTTATGTTACAGGTGAACGTTATATATCAGCGCTTTATAATTTAGTTTTTTTAGGTTTCTTTATGACTTATTTTTACCCAGTTTTATATGTTAGGGGAAACATCAAGAGTTAATGCACGAATGAAATGAGGATGAATCTATGAACGACATACTTTTATATGCATCATTCGCCCTAGGGGTTGTACTGACGATACTATCCTCCTTGATTTATAAAAAATGGCGAATCTGGAAAATAATCGTTTTGATTTTATTAGGCGGAGCTTACGCTATCTACCGAATAAAACCCGAATTTATTCCATTAATTTCGGCGGAGTTATTTATCGAATATTATGGATATGTTTTGTATTTAGCGGTTATTCTAATTGCTATTTTCTTTACTTCTAAAATAAGAATCACCCAGAATTTAACGGATTATGATTTCTTTGAAATGGAAAAAGAATTAGATGAAATCAAATCTTCTTCCGAACTATTACGTTTGAGATATATATCAACAATTGGTTTGGTACCGGATGCCTTGTTATTCTATAACGATGATTTAAACGGATTTTTCGTGACTGAACAATTTCAAAGAATAATTGATATCAAAAAAACTGAATTTACATTGGATGAATACGCTGAATTAATTCATAATGATGACCGTAATCAATATCTAACAACAATTCGCAAAGTCAGTAAGAAAACGCCGGCCTTTGATTTAAAATACCGCGTATTAAGAAATGGTGTTTATATTTGGGTAGAAGAACGAGCAAAAGTCTTTGAATTTGATAAAAAGATTCAACTGATCTCGATAATTAAAGGGATAGACATGAAGTTGTTCCCAGAAACTTTGATTCATGAGATTGATTCTGTACCCACAGAACAACATCTCATCCAGTATCTTACACAAGCATCCAAAGAACCTGAAGCTTATTACCTTGTGATGATTCAATTAACGAATATACCGGATATCAATCAACGATTTGGTCGGGATGTTGGGAATTTAATGATTGCGGAATACATAAAAAAAATGCGATATCATTTTGCAAAAGATATGAACTCAATTTTTAGAATTACAGGAATTCAATTTGCATTAATCATCAAGGAACAGCGCAAATATGATGTCTTGTTAAGAGCATTACAAAGCGGTGGCGATTTGATTAATTTAGCGATCAATATTGGTGGAATCCAACAAGTCGTTTATCCAAATTTAGGGGTTATCAAACACGAACCTTGGTCGACATATTCACTCAATGAATTTGTTGGCTTAGCTTCAAAAGCATTGGATGAAGCGATTCGTAATCCGAAGAAAAATTACTCCATATTTGGTGAATAAGCATCGTAAGTTACAATGGTGAGGTGTGAAATGTATACAGCTTTGATTGTCGCAGCGGGAGCGGGATCTCGTGTTGATTTAGGGTATAACAAAGTGTTCTATGAAGTTCATTCAAAACCCATACTTTTATATAGTGTTGATCAATTTATGAAGGACAGTGAATTTTCCGAGATTATCATTGTTTACGCTAAAGGCGAATATGACCGAATGAAAGAGGTTTTGAAGGATCGTGAAATAATCCTCGTTGAAGGTGGAACAACCCGCCAGGAGAGCGTTTATAACGGTTTAAAAGCCGTTACGAATGCAGTTGTATTCATCCATGATGGTGCGAGACCGAATTTAAAAACCCAATACTTAGAACAACTCAAATCAAAACTTGGTGAAGCGCAATCGTTGACGCTTGCGACAAAATCAAAAGATACCATTAAAATTGTTCAAAATGGTCGAATCATGAGTGATGTTCCTAGAGATCAAAGTTATCTCATTCAAACTCCTCAAGTTTTTATCACGGATGAGATAAAAAAAGCCCATGAAGCTTTTTTAAAGTCAGATCGACTATTTACTGATGACACAGCTATTTATATGGCGTATAATCAAGGTGTTGTTTTAATCGTTGAAGGTGACGATGAAAATATTAAAGTCACAACCAAATTTGATTTGTTAAAATTGGAGGATATTTTATGTTAAGGATTGGTTTTTCAAAAGACATTCATCCACTCGCTGAAGGCAGACCTTTTATACTGGGCGGAATCAAACTAGACCACCCAAAAGGTCCGGTTGGGCATTCTGATGCGGATTGTTTATTACACGCAATCGCTGAATCGATTTTAGGAGCGATGGCATTAGGAGATTTAGGAAAATTTTTCCCAGATACAGATCCTAAGTATAAAAATTATGATTCTTCGCTCATCTTACAAGAGGTTTATAATTATATTGACAGTAAAGGCTATGTCGTTAAAAATCTTGACTGTATGGTTTCGTTAGAAAGACCCAAATTAAGACCTTATGTCGATGAAATGAGAAAACATATCGCTGATATCTTAAATGTTGATATTGGAGATGTTTCTGTGAAAGCAACGACGTTTGAAGGTTTGGGAATTGTTGGAGAAGAAAAAGCAATTATTTGTGAAGCAATTGTCTTGTTAGAATCAGAAGAAATTATCATGTTATAAAATTCGGGCGAAAGCCCGTTTGTTTTCTCAAAACAAGGATACAGGACATATATTGCTTGTAAAACTTGAAAATATGATACAATATTAAGTGCGATAGGAGTTGGGATGATGCTAGAAACATTACACGGTGAATTTGAATTAATTAAGGACTATCGAGATGGTTTTATTCTCGATGATTTTAATAAGCGATATTTAGATGTTTTTGATATTTATCCTTATATCGTAGGCGATTATGCATCGGGTGTTTTGCGTATCAAAGGTTTCACAAAAAATGGAAAAACGAATAATTATCGTCTGATTCCGGATTATTTGCTTGAATCATGTGCAATGAATTGTCCGTATTTTATTTTAAAAAACCCTAACTTTAATCCAAATAAGAAGCGGGAACAATAATTAAGTTCTCATGGCATCGAGGTGACCAATATGACATATGATGAAATAATTGAAGAAATCCAATCCGTTTTAAATGTGATTCGTCCGTATATTCAACGCGATGGCGGAGATGTCGAATTTATTAAATTTGAAGATGGTATTGTTTATATTAACATGACGGGCGCTTGCGTTGGTTGTGGCGGATTTGAATCAACATTAAGAGAAATCGTTGAAGACACTTTATTAGAAAGAGTACCAGGGGTCATTGGTGTCGATCACGTGTAAATAAGAGAGGTATGAGTATGGATAAATACAGTGGACCGATGAAAGA
>CAYIYY010000027.1:0-11376 GCA_964367605.1 uncultured Candidatus Izemoplasmatales bacterium
TCAAAAAAGAGGCCGTGGCCTCTTTAATTGAAAAACTCGTTTTTCATTTTTTTATGATCATTTGGTGATTACTCACTATGTATACTAACGTTATATATTAGAGAATTATCGAATAGTAAATTTACTTGTCTTTCTTCATATGATATACTTATGATAAAAAATAACAGATAAAGATTGAGTATTTATATCAATTGAAGAGGATGAGCAATGAATAAATCTTATGTAAGAAAATTATTTCGTTACCGAAAAATATATGAACTTGGAAAAACTGATGACTTGTTTATCAAATCCATGCGAGAAAACGCCATTCATCATTATGAAGACTGTGGCGATTATAAACGTATTTTAGACTTAGCTCAGTATAATCCTTATGAGATGAAAACAATGGAAGATGTTGTCAAACTTCCATTTTTACCAACACTCTATTTTAAGCACAACGAATTATATTCGAAGCCCTCGTGGCAACTTCCAATGAAAGCGACGTCTTCAGGCACCTCGACAGGATTTAGAAGTAGAATCGCTATGAGTTTTGGCGATTTATGGCGAGGATGGCAAATGGTTAGAAGAATATTCTCATACCACAAACTGTGGTCGATAAGACCTGTCGTGTATTTAATTTTTGGATATCAACCGACCAAACATTCCGAAGCTGGTATTATGAAAACAGCGCATGCATTTACGTATATTGCGCCCGCAAAAAAAAGAGTCTACGCAATCAAATGGACAAACAATGGATATCAAGTTGATTTAGAATCAATGAAACAAGCTTTAATCAAAGCGTCTAAAGGAAAAACACCGATAAGGACCATTGGTTTTCCAGCCTATACCTATTTCTTGCTGAAAGAAATGGCTGCTGAAGGAATCCATCTGTCGATGCCTAAGGGATCGAAGATTACGGTTGGCGGTGGGTGGAAACAGTTTTACGCTGAATCGGTTGATAAAAAGGAATTCTACCGACTCGTCAAAGAGGTTCTTGGCATTGATGAAATCAACTGTGTAGAATTCTTTGGGGCGGTTGAACATCCAATTCTTTATACCGATTGTCATAAACACCACTTTCATATTCCTGTCCATTCAAGAGTGTTTATAAGAGACCCTGATACGTTTCAACCGGTTGAAAACGGTCAAGTGGGTTTGATTAACCTAGTCACACCGATGATCGAAGGAACACCTTTATTATCCGTTATGACCGATGATTTAGGGATTCTTCATAATCAGTGTGGTTGCGGCGCAACCACACCTTGGCTTGAAATCATTGGCCGAGTTGGCATCAAGGATATCACAACGTGTGCCCAAGGGGCAGATACAATATTAAAGGAGTCCTAACATGATTTTATACCAAGGAACTATATGGGAAGACCATAAACAAAAAGAACTGCTTTCTACTTTAAGAGAAGATTGTTACAATACCCTTAAAAAGGGAGAACCTTTATTATCAGACGATGTGATGAATGCCTGCGACCAACTTGCTCAACTCGTTAAAAGTGGCATCTATGATTCTTTAATCAAACCGCTTCTTGAAGAATTTGATATTCCTTATGATTATTTTATCCAACAGTTACCGATGTTTGAAAAAGCGTCATTGATGAAAAAAATGACGACTGAATTGGGTGTGAATGGAAATTCATCCAAAGATTTGGATGAGAATAACGTTGTGGCATTTTATCCTCTTGGCATAATATTTCATATCGCTGCAGGGAATGTTGATGTATTACCGGCATATTCGGTTATTGAAGGATTGTTAGCGGGTAATATTAACATTCTTAAACTGCCTTCAGGAGACCGAGGTTTGTCTGTAAAACTCTTGTCTGAAATGATACGGATTGAACCAAAACTAAAGCCTTATATCTATGTTTTTGATGTCCCGTCAACTGAAACTGAAACCTTGAAACTATTTGCAGATATTTCAGATGCAATAGTTGTTTGGGGTGGGGACGCTGCGATTAAGGCAGCTAGATCCATGGCTACCGTCAATACTAAGATTATCGAATGGGGACATAAATTATCTTTTGCATATGCAACATTAGATTGTACTGATGAGGATTTAGAAGCCTTAGCACATCATATGGCGATGACAGATCAGGTTTTATGTTCATCAGCACAAGGGATCTTTGTTGATACAGATTCAAGAGAAGAACTGGATGCTTTTGCGGAACGATTTTTCAATATCTTTGTGAATATAAATAAAAAACATAAACCCATTCCTTATGGCATGAAATGCAAAAATGCACTTCAGCTTTACTATGAACAAATGCAGATATCTGAAAAGAACAAGAAAATATGGAAAAAAGATGGTATTAGCGTTGTGACATCTTTAGATAGTGAATTAGAACTTTCGATGATGTTTAGAAATATTTGGGTGAAGATGCTACCAAAAAATCAAATGATTCACCAACTAAAACCACATAAAAGTCATTTGCAGACCGTCGGTCTTTTAACAAACAATCATCAGTATGAAGCACTGAAGTTTCTTCTGATTCAATCAGGAGTTACTCGCATTACAAAACCTTATGATATGTCACGAATCATTGTTGGTGAAAGTCATGATGGGATGTATCCGTTGAGATTATACAGTAGAGTTGTAGAGTCTTATAAATCAGTATAATATAAAACCATATCATGATGCTCTTTACAAGAATATCCATTCAGTTTAATCAAATGGATTTTGTCAAATATAAGCATGAAAATACCCTGTAAAAGACCTTTTTAATGAGTCTATTTTACAGGGTATATTTGGATATTTTTATATAAATATGACTTTACTTGACAATGGAAATTTATTGATTGAATCTAATCATTTACTACTATTTCTTAACTGGTTTTTGCACGGGTTTTACTTCCGGCTTAGCAGCTGGTTTTACAGCTGGTTTCACTTCTGGTTTTTTAACTTCTGGTTTTTTCTCCATGATAAATCCTCCTTCCATCATCATTTCATTCAGCTTCTTACGATTAAGTAGGGAGCCTAATGAAATTATGATATCCACAACTTCATTATACACTTCTGTATGTAACATTCAAGGGGTAAATGAAGGTTTTCAATCATAACTTATCATGTTTATTTTTTACTTAAAATTTCTATGAAGTGATCAATGTAATTATTGTTTTTTCTCCATGATTAAGTTCAAATTTGGTTTAACTATTTTAAAAAAGAGATTCATCTTTTTTGTGACAAATGCTTTTCTATAATTCGACATTATTTGTTAAAAATCCTTTTTGGATAATTTTTATTATGTCCTGTTTTATTTAATATATCATTCAAATGTAAATTTACTTGTATTACTTGTGGTGCTATAATGTTATTAACGATGTTATATAACACCTAAAACATAAAGGGAAGTATATATGATAAAGAAAATTGTGATAATAGTTTTATTTCTATTTTTTTTAACGGGATGTGTCAATAACGAGTCGACGACGACTATTTCAACCACTACCGAATCAACATCAGCGAATCCAATTACTACGAGCAAGTCTACTTTCCGAGGATATATAGGGTATGTGTCTACCGTTGAAATCACCGAAGAACGTTTAAGTAATTCGACGCAATATCCGGGATTAGTCTTTTTTGCATCCTATCAAGATGTTGCTTATTCAGCTGTCAGTAATTCGATTTGTACGACTGTCTTGATTGGCGATTCTAATTACCGGGGAGCTACCTATTATTTAGTTGGGCGTTATGTTGGTGATCAACTCAATGAAAAAAGATTTGTGTTTGCGCCAGCTTCTGAATCGACTGAATATAAGGCTTGTTTTAATGGCCTTGATTTAAGTAGAAGATATGAAATATTGGTAGCGAAAAATGATACGGACGCTCCACAGTCTCATTCCACCTTACTTTCAATGAAAACATTGACCTTTTTTGATCCCAATGCGAGCGAAAGAAGTTCTATATATTTCGTTGAGAACGAAAGTGTGAATTCTGAACTGGCTGAAATGAATGAAAAACCGTCTTATGATTACACACCAACTTTTCTTGATAAAGGAAGAACGATATCAAGTATGTCTGTTTATCTAACGACGAAAGACAATAAGATTATTGAAGAAAGTAGTTTTGAAATAACTGAAGATTTCTATGTTGGTGATAACCTTCATCTTCCAACAATTGCTTATACCGATTTGTCTCCAGGACTAAACTATAAAATTATAACTGTCATTAGTGGAAATGATGGAATCGATGATTTTGAAGATTTGACAGTCATGACTGTATCGTTTTCTGCCCCCACTTATGAAGGGGAGATGTCGATCAGTAATATCCAATATGATTTATATGCAGCAATCACAGGACTTGAAGTTATGGATGGAAATGTCATCTATCATTATGTTGTTCATAATGTGACCGATGAAGAACATGATTTTCAAGCGATTGTTTCCTATTCAGATATCGATCATAATGATTACAATCTTTTAATTGATTTGGATCCACTCAATCATCAATTTTCTGTTCCAGTTGAGTTATTAAGTTACGGAAGTGTCGTTACTGTAATGGATACCTCAACCAATCAGCCGATGATGAGACGAGTCATTGATTCTAACTTCAATTATTATAATATGTCTTATCAGTATGGGGAAAGAGGAAAGATATCATTTGAAATTGGTGAAATTGATGACTATAACGAAACACTTCAGTGTTACCTAGAAATATTTGATAGTAACCATAATTTGCTGGAAACGGTTGATTTAAATGAATATTCACCCGGGGTATATTATGTCCTTGATGTTGAAACAGCCTATCAAGATTATCCAGATCTTTATGGCATTGTGACCTACCAAGTGAATTGTGAAATTGGTCTCGTCACCAGAAGTGTAAAAGCTTATTTGCTTATTTATATCACGAATTGACCATAACGAATAAATATTATCTTTATATTCTCGCTATTGAGAAATAGATTAAATAATAGTACACAATAATATAGCCAATCAAAGGATGTTATGATTGGCTATTTTCTTTTGAAATTCATGATAATATTGATATAAAATCATTCTTTTTTTGATATAATAGCGATTAATACACTCATTCATACGATAAAGGAGTTTTACTAAATGCAAAAAAATGACTTAAGTAAGAAATTAGCTTTTGCGTCCGCAGATATCTTTGGTGGAGGATCTTTTAATATCATTAATTTCCTTTATCCTGGATTTTTAGCAATTACAGTTGGGATTGATCCTTACTCGATTGGGGTCATCGTTTTAGTTGCTAGAATTTGGGACGCTATTACCGATCCCCTCATGGGCCATATCTCCGATAAAACCAATTCAAAACTCGGGAAAAGAAGAATCTATTTAGTGATTGCTTCTCCATTGGTTTTATTATCGATGTATTTATTATTTTTCCCGTTTTCATTTTCTTCGATAAACTTAAGAATTATTGCAGTATTAGCTTCTTATTTAGTTTTCACGACGGTTCAAACAACGGTTATGATTCCTTATTATTCTTTATCGAGTGAGATCAGTAGTGATTATCAAAAACGCGCTTCTTATAATTCGTACCGTTTAGGCTTTTCAATCTTCTCTTCGATATTGTGTGTTGCGGTCCCTGGTATTATCGTTGGATTATATGATGATAAAGCCATCGGATATCAAATCATGAGTTTATCCTTTGGGTTGATTTTTGCCTTATCTGTTATAATGACAGGATTATTTGCACGAGAAGAGATCAAAACACCCTTAGTACAAACTAAGCTTTCAGTGAAGGAACTCGTTAAACCTTTGAAACTCAGACCATTTCGTCAATATTTAGGCATGTTTTTAGTGTTACAGATGTCGATGGCAATTATGAGTGGATTGTTTTTCTTTTATGTCGATTTTTATATTGTCAAAAGTGAGACGTTTTTAGGAAATTCGACTGTTGTTGGATTAATCTCTGCCGCCTTGATGTTTTCAATGCAAATTATCGCATTACCCATCTATTTAAAAATGATTGAAAAGAAGGGAAAGACCTTCGCATATCGTTTTGGTGGATTACTATGGATAGTGACGGCACTGACGATTATTCTGATTCCGGCGAATGTGAATCCAGTGGTTTTATATGTCATAGCCGCTTTAATGGGGTTAGGAATCTCTGGACCTGGATTGGTGCCTCATACGATGTATGGCGATGTCGTCGATGCGGGTCAGTTGAAATTCAATGACCGCCTGGACGGACAAATGAGTGGCTTCACTAATTTTATCAATAAAATAGCCCAAGCCATTGGTTTAGCCCTTGTCATGTTCTTAATCGGTTTAGCAGATTTTCAGGAACAACCCCTGGGCGGAGATCCAATTAGAGAACAACCGGATTCAGCCCTCTTAATGATTCGGCTTATTATGACGCTCACACCGTTAATTTTTATGAGTATTGGTATCTATATTTCTTATAAATATAAGATTACCGCTGCGAAACAAAAAGAAATTGCAGAAGCGATTAAAGATTCATCCATTTCAAAAGACGTCTTATTAAGCGAACTTTAAAGTTATGAAGAAACCTAATTTTTTGTTGAATCTTTTTTTAGGAGGACTCGTCAAAATATTCACCTTCTTTAAAGGTCAACGAATCATCCAAAAATGTCACATCAAAGGTCCTGCTATTGTCTTATCAAATCACACATCGTTTTATGATTTTTTATATACGCATGCTGCATTATATCCCAGTACAGTTACCTATTTAGCGGCTAAAAAAATGTTTTATGAGAAGAGTACGGGATTCTTTTTAAGACTTGCCAGGGCGATTCCTAAAAGCTTGATGCAAGCGGATCCCATAGCGACCATGAACGCCTTTAAGATATTAAAGAAAAATGGCGTTATCTCAATCTTTCCTGAAGGTCAGATATCACCTTCAGGTAGATCATTAAAACCCTCTTTTTCAATTACCAAATTACTTAAAAAAGCCAAAGTGAACGTCTATATCGTGAAACATTTTGGCGCAGGACTGGTAAACCCTCCTTGGACGAAAAAGACGTTTAAAGGTCGGATTGAAACCATCAAAGAATTAATAATATCGAAAGAAGAGTTATCCCAACTTTCATTAGAAGATATCTATAAGATTGTTTGTGATAAACTGTACTATTCACCATCAATCGATCAACAAAGTAAGAAGTATCCGTATCATCTCAATGACATTAGTAATTTAGAGAATGTTATTTATCAATGTCCTAAATGTCTTCATGAAGGACTTATATCAAATAAGCATCAATTAATATGTCCTGCTTGTGATAACCATTTAACTTATGATTCATACGGCTTTTTAGAAGGACTTGGTCTTGATGAATGGTTTAACAAACAAGAAGAACGCGTTAGAAAAGAAATTGTTTCAAATCAAGATTATACCTTGTCTGGAACGACTAAGGTTATGTCATTTCGCAATCAATTGCTTGTATTTGTAGGGCAAGGTGTCGTAACTCTCAAAAATGGTGAATATTTATTTGAAGGATATATCGATAATGAGTTTAAATCATTATCTTTTAAAGCCAGTAGTATTCCTTCATTACCTTCTGATATCGGTAGAAATATTCAAATCTATGAGGGAGATCAAATCTATCAATTTGAGATGGATGTCAAATGGTTACCAACCAAGATGGTTCATATGGGAGAGTACCTTTATGAACTTCATCACAAACAATAAACATCCTATTTGATACAACAGTAAATAAATACCAATAAAAGATTCGTTATCATTGTTCTATTGATAGACCAAATATTTTTTGGAAAGGATTTAGAATATGAAACGAATCTTATCTTTTTTTATTGCGGGTATTGCATTCCTGTTAGTCGGTTGTACGAAAGTGGTACCTTTAGAAAATCCAGAACCAGAATTATTTACGAGCTTTCATGAAGGTGAGGATTTTTCTATTCTTAAAAGAACTGATATTGATCCTAATCAAGGTTATATTATGATAGGACTAATCATTAACAGCCCTAAGGGATATACCTGTATTGTTGGTGAGTTTGAAAGGCAAAATTATCTCGTCTTATTTGAAGATGAGTATTATGACCTCATCAATGGCAGTTATTTGAAACTATATACGGCCAATGAATTAGTAGATTGGGGAATCAATGTCAGCTGTCATTTGAAGGGAAAGTAATAATCATTCATATTATCAATAAATTTTGAAGTGGTAAATTTACTTACATTCTACTTTGTGATATCATGCTTTTATAGCGAAAATGTAATAAAGGAGGATTTATCAATGTTTAGGAAAGTATTGTTGGCATTTGTTATTATTTTTTCTTTTATCGGTTTAATTGGTTGTAGCGAAGCGTATGATGGGTCGTTAAGTAATGAAAATTATTATTCAGATTCAAACGGCTCTGGTGTGATTATTCTAGCCGATGATACCACCCCAGAACGAAAAATTTTATACACGGTTGATATTTCATTTGATGTCAATGATTTAGTAGAAGCAGAAGAAATCTTAAATACATTAATTGCATCCGATGAATGGTTCGATAGTGAGAATTTAACCTCAACACGTTATACCTATAAAATTAGAATTAAAACTGACCGTCTAGATGATTTTATTACAGCGCTTAAAGATGAATTTGTTTTAAGGACTTATCAAAAAGAAGGAAAAGATATTTCCCTTCAATATCAAGATACGACGAATAAGATACTCTCATTAGAAGCTCAACTAGATAGATTGCTTGAACTTTATGATCAGGCAACCTTACCAGAGATGATAATTATTAACGAACAAATCTCTGATATCGAAGTTGAATTACAATCGTTAAACGGGACGTTAAATCAATTTGATAGTTTAGCGGAATATAGTGTTGTGAATTTGGTTTTCTATGGTAGTGCAATCACTTCTGATTCACCTTTTATCAACCGTCTTGGTAATGCCTTTGTGAATGGTTTCAACGGACTTCTTAAGTTCTTTGATGGATTACTCATCGTTATCGCGACTGTACTGCCATTCGCAGTTGTCATCGGTGTTATTGGAACAGTAACGATTGTTATTTATAAGAAAAGTAAAAAGAAGAAACTGCTCTCAAAAAATAAAGCGAATGAAGATAAATAACTTTTATATATAAATTGGTTTCAAATTTAAGCCCTGTATTCTCAACATGATTTTTAAAATGTACCCTGTATTGTTCCACACACAGTTTTTTTTGTGTGTCCACAATACAGGGTACATTTTAATGTCCTAACGGCTTTTTGTTTAAGATAATTTATTTCCACACTGTCTACAGTATAAATCTTCTGGTTGATTGACTTTTCCGCAGGTACAAGTCTTTTCATGATGATCTTTTAAATTAGAACCACAATTAGAACAAATGAGTTCATCAGAATCAATTTCATTGCCACAAGTAGGACATGTTTTTCTTGTGTCCAAGTACTTTGTTGTAACACCGGCTACGACGATTGATAAACCGCCCAACAAGACATAAAGACTTATTCCCGAAACAGTTCCTCCAAGTAAAAACATGAGCATAAAGGGAAGTGGATTAAATGGTTCAAAGTTGCCCACCGAATTCATTGCGCCACTTGCAAATCCAATGAATCCTCCGACAACCATCAATCCCCCTAATAGAACTCCTAATCCACCGACGAGTAGAAGTGATTTTTTAATTTTCTTGGCTTGTTCGCTATTGGTTGTATGTTTGGCTTTATAGAGCAAGCGTTTTAAATAATTACCAGCTTCTGATTTTGAGAAACTGTTATCTTCATGAATGGGTTCTTCTTTAGGGTTATCATTTAATAATTCATCGACACTGACATCAAGTGCTTTTGCGAGTAATGATACATTATATAAATCAGGTAAACCTTCTCCACGTTCCCATTTGGAAATCGCTTGGCGACTCACGCCTACTTTAGAAGCAAGTTCATCTTGCGTCATATTCTTTTTAGTTCTTAACTCATAAAGTCTTTTATGAAATGTATTGTCCATGTTTATCTCCTTGAATGTATTTTCATTAAAAGTATATTATACATTGTTAATAATCGCAAGAATTGATTGATTGTCAATGACGCAACGAATAGTTGCGACGTATGAATAGATATCAAATTTTTCGCTTTTGTCGACAATTTATTGATTATTCTAACGAAAAGTATCATCACAATGATATATTAATTTGTATTTCTTCTTTTATAATGTTATCATTAATATGAGGTGACGACTGATGACTGAAATGACTATTTATCATGGTAGCAACAAAGAAATTATTAAACCTTTAAAAAATCTCGGTAAATCATATAACGACTTTGGACAAGGATTTTATTGCACTTTATATTATGATTTGGCTGCTCAATGGGCGTGTAAATTACAAGAAGATGGAATAGTTAATGAGTATGTCTTAAATGTCACAGGACTAGATATACTTCGCTTAGACGAGAAATTCAATATTCTAAATTGGTTAGCAATTCTCATTGATAATCGTGAGTTTTCTGGAAATATTACTTCGACTAATGCAAGGTACATTATCGACAACTATCTCATCGATTATAAAAAATATGATGTGATTATTGGATATCGAGCTGATGATGCTTACTTTCGTTTCATAAGAGAATTTTTGAACAATTCAACAGGACTAAATACGCTTAACGAAGCAATGTACTTAGGTAAGTTAGGGCTCCAAATCTTTATTCAAAGCGATAAAGCTTTTAATCAACTAGAATTTGTAAAAAGTTCAGTAGAAGAGCAAGAAATACATTATATTAAAAATGTATTATCAATAGATAAAGCTTGTGAAACTTATGAATTGCTTAAAATAAAGAATGAGTTGAATGATATCTATATTCACGATATCAAGGGAGGTAAAATAAATGAGAACAGCATACCCAAAATCAAGATTAAATGATGTCCAATCATTGTTAGCGGATTATTTTAATCTCGCTATCAATCAGTTTTATCTATCACCAGATGAAGCGTATAAAAGGCTGTTAGCAAGTCAATATTCAAAGTTAATAGAAAATGGTAATACATCCATTATCTATGGAAAAACGGGATATGAATTATTTTATGATGTATTCGGAATGATATCAGAAAATGTAAAACCATTTTATAGTACTCGTGATTTACCAACAACGAAAGAGTATTGGGCAGGCTGGATATTAGCTTATTTACAATGGTCAACCGCGAGATCCTTTGATAGTATCCATGAATATTTAACCTTTGATACAATTATTCAGATGTATCATCCCTATCACGAAATGGATGAAAGAAAATTTGTTGATGATGTTTCAAATAAGTACTTTCTCAAAGAAACTAATCTAAGAAGGATTCGTAGAAGAAATAAACTAACACAATCTGAATTGGCTAAAAGCGCTGAAGTAAGTATCAGAACTATTCAAATGCTTGAACAGAGACAAAATGATATTAATCAAACAAAAGCGATTAATTTATTTAATATAGCAAAAACTTTGCATTGTTCAATTGAAGATTTGCTGGAATAATTATTTAT
>CAYIYY010000028.1:0-11373 GCA_964367605.1 uncultured Candidatus Izemoplasmatales bacterium
ATTCATGGCATTTCACGAATTAATGTTGCAGATGATAATTTCGTTGATTGTAACGAATCAGGTTCAACAATTCGGTTTTTAATTCCGTTGTTATCGTTAAGTAAACAAAAAATTGTTTTAACTGGAAAACCGGGGTTATTTAAACGACCGATGTCCATCTATGAACAATTATTTAAAGACCGCGGCCTTTGTTTCCAGCAAAATGAGAAATCAATCATTATCAATGGATCGTTACCCGCAGATACCTATCAAATACCTGGAAATGTATCTAGCCAATTTGTATCTGGGTTAATGTTTGCTTTGCCTTTACAAAAAGATAATTCTATCATCGAAGTAACTGGAGAATTAGAATCTAAAGAATATATCGATATGACCATCGATATCTTAAAACGTTTTGGAATTACCATTGAAATTGCTGGAAATCGATATTTAATTCCAGGAAATCAAAAGTATAAAGCCACTAATATTGTCATTGAAGGCGATTATTCACAAATGGCATTTTATGGCGTTGCAGGATTATTAAGTGGAGATTTAACATGTAAAAATATGTCATCTGATTCAATTCAACCTGACCGCAGAGTCTTAGACTTCATTGAGAAGATGAATGGCTATTACACTTGGAATAACTCAGACATCGTGTTCCATTATTCAAATACCATCGGAACAAACATCGATGTCAGTCAATGTCCTGATATTGCGCCAATATTATCAATTTTAGGCGCATTATCAACCGGTAAAACTGTGATTGAAAATGCGACAAGATTAAAATATAAAGAATCTAACCGCTTAAGTTCAACGTATGAAACTCTCAAAAAGATGAATGTCATGGTTGAAATGACAGATTCATCCCTCATCATTGAAGGAAAATCAATGATTGATGGTGGTATTTTTGAATCGTTTGGCGACCATAGGATTGTTATGTCGATCGCAATCGCTGCAATCAAAGCTAATCAAAATGTCATCATTAAAAACGCGGATGCGGTGAATAAATCTTATCCCAATTTTTTCCAAGATTATCAAAATTTAGGTGGTAATGTCACGTTTTTGGAGGAATAGATAATGCGTCAATTAAGTGTTAAATCGCATCAAGGTACTTATGACGTCCTCATTGAGTCTGGGTTGCTTAAAAAATTACGACAATATATCAATCCTGAACGATTCTATGTTATCATCGCTGACGATATGATTCCAATTGATTACGTCAACGATGTTAAGAACGCTTGTCCTGATCATTTATTGATTCATTTTCCTGCGGGCGAAATGAGCAAATCGCTTTTTGAGTTCTCTAGAATCATCGATATTATGGTGAAACATAATATCCGTAAAGATGCGGTTATCGTTGCCTTAGGTGGGGGCGTAACCGGTGATTTATCGGGTTTTGTCGCTTCCGTTTATTCAAGAGGCCTTGATTTCATTCAAATTCCAACAACTTTGCTTTCACAAATTGATTCTTCTGTTGGCGGAAAGGTGGCGATAAATACAACCGATGCTAAAAACATCATCGGTTCAATCTATCCACCGAAACAAGTATTCATCGATTCTCTAACTTTAAATACGTTAGATAAGCGTCAAATCAATGCTGGCATGGCAGAAATGATAAAATATGGTATGATTGCTGATAAAGCGTTTTTTGAAAAAATAAAAAATGAAGATCCAAGTCAAGATTGGGATTATTATATTCATAAATCTTTAGAAATTAAAAAAAGATATGTCGAAGCGGATGAATTTGATAACTCTATTCGTCAATCGCTCAATTTTGGACATACGATTGGGCATGCTTTAGAAACATATTATGAATATAAAAAATATCTACATGGTGAAGCTATTGCCATTGGAATGGTTCAAATTCTTACAAACCCACAAATTAAAAAAGAACTGATTGAGTGTTTAAAAAAGTATAATTTACCAACAAGTGATCCTGTCAGTTTTGATGAATTAAAAGTGTATATCAATCGCGATAAAAAAGGAAGAAAAGACCTACTTAAGATTGTCGATGTCACAGAAATTGGATCTTCAGTCATCGTCAAATCTCAGTTCAAATTATAGAAATTGGAAGTGAAACTATGAATTCTTTTGGTAACAATTTAAAAGTAACTATATTTGGTGAATCACATGGCGATAATATTGGTATCGTCATTGATGGGCTTGCCTCGGGTATTGAAATTGATTTTAGTATTATCGATTTTGAACTAACAAAAAGAAGACCAAAAAGCATATACTCTACATCCCGTCAAGAAACTGATTTATATCAAGTTTTGAGTGGATTATATCTTGGAAAAACAACCGGAGCACCTTTAACGTTTGTGATACCAAATACCAACAAAATATCGACTGATTATCAAAACGTTTTTGATACACCGCGCCCTAGTCATGCAGATTATTCGGCTTATGTTAAATATGATGGATATAACGATCCACGAGGCGGCGGAATGTTTTCGGGCAGAGTAACAGCTTTATTTATGATTGTTGGAGCTATCGCTAAACAAATTCTAAACAAACAAGGCGTTGAAGTCGCTTCTCATATCTTAAAGATTCATCATGTTCATGATCAATCTTTTAATCCAGTTCATATTGACATAAATCAAGCCAAAAATTTACAAATACTTGATTTCCCGCTGATCGATTCTACAGTAGAAGAATCCATGCGCGAAACCATATTAAATGCTAAAAATAATGAGGATTCGGTGGGAGGTATTGTTGAAACGGCGATCCTTAATTTACCCGCAGGAATTGGAAATCCTTTATTCAATTCGGTTGAAAGTTATTTGTCATCGCTTTATTATAGCGTTCCATCCGTTAAAGGCGTTGAGTTCGGTGATGGATTTAATATCACGAATTATTATGGTTCTGAAGTTAATGACGGTTATCAAGTCAATAAGGGTAAAATTGAAACCTTAAGCAATCATAATGGTGGTATTCTTGGGGGAATTACAACAAGTATGCCAATCATTGTTAAGTGTGCAATAAAACCAACGCCCTCGATCGGAAAACCTCAGTCTTCAGTTAATCTAAAATCAAACGAGAACGTCACATTAGAGATTAAAGGTAGACATGATCCCGCGATTGTCAACCGCGTTGTTCACGTCATTAATGCCGTTACTTATTATGGAATCTTAGATTTATTAATGGGTTCTAAGAAAATGGATTGGATGCGCTAATATGTTTGGATTAGTCGGAAAATCACTTTCACACTCCATCTCACCACTTATTCATTCAGGTCTAGGTGATCCAACTTATCGAATTTGGGAAACTCAAGACATTGAAAATTTCATTAAGACACAGGAATTCTCCGGATTAAATGTGACGATTCCTTATAAAGAATCAATCATTCCTTTTCTAGATGAATTGGATGGCATCGCTAAAAGTATCCAATCTGTCAATACTGTTATTAAACGTGATGGAAAATTAATTGGATACAATACAGATTATTATGGATTGTTTAAAACAATTCAATATCATAAAATACCCATCAAAAATAAAAAAGTATTAATCATCGGTAATGGCGGCGCTTCTAAAACCGTCTTGTTACTGATGAAAAATATGAGTGCATCACAAATTCAAATCATTTGTCGCAATCCTAAAAAGGAAAACGAAGTATCTTTATCGGATATTGCTCAATTCTATGATGCAAATGTCATTATCAATACAACCCCCATTGGGATGTATCCTCATAATGATGATGAACTCCTGTTTTCATTATCGAATTTCAAACAATTAGAAACTGTTTTAGATTTAATATATAATCCGTTGAGAACAAAATTAATGATTGAAGCAGAGTCAAATGGCGCAAGAGCCTATAACGGTTTATATATGCTTGTAATGCAAGCTAAAGCAAGTAGAGAACTCTTTTTAAATGACTCGAATATCGATCATTCAATCGCTAAAAAAATCTATGATTCACTTAATAAAAGTCGACACAATATCGTTTTAGTCGGTTTACCGCTTTCTGGTAAATCAGCCTACGCGAAAGCGTTAGCGCCAATTTATCAAAAAACAATTGTGGATACAGACGCTTTAATAGAAATGTTAGAGAATCAATCTATCTCAGATATTTTTAAAGATAAAGGTGAACCGTATTTCAGAAAACTAGAAAATAAAGTTGTCACTGATCTTTATCAAACGACCAACATCGTCATTTCAACCGGTGGTGGGATGATTCAAGATTCAGATATCATGAATAAATTAAAACAAAATGGCATTATCATCTACTTAGACAAAGATTACCATCAAATCATGGATAAAGAAATTAGAAATCGTCCTCTGATTAATTCGAAGGAAGATGTCGAGAGAATCGCACTGGCTCGTATTCCTTTATATGAAAAATACGCTGATATATTAGTAAAAACCGATCGACCAAAAAATGAAGTTTTATCAGAAATCGAGGCGATGTTAAATGACTATTTTAGTCGTTAATGGCCCTAATTTAAATTTATTAGGAGAAAGAGAACCTGCGATATACGGGAAAGAAACGTATCGTGATTTAGTTAAATCCGTTACTTATTACGGTAAAACAAAAAACGTTAAAGTTGTCGTTAAACAATCAAATCACGAAGGTGAATTGATTGATATTATTCAAAATTATCGTAAGAAAATTGATGGACTTATTATCAATCCTGGCGCATTAACGCATTATTCTTATGCTTTGCACGATTGTATCAAAGGAATTGACGTTCCTACAATCGAAGTCCATTTGTCTGATATTGAAAAACGCGAAGAATTTCGTAAAATTTCAGTGATCAAATCAGTTTGTATCAACCAAATAAAAGGGAAAGGTGTCAATGGCTATTATGAAGCCATCGACTTATTGCTTGAGAGGAAGCTAAAATCATGATTATTAAATTTAAAGAAGGTACACAGAAAAAAGATATAGAAACTTTAAGAAGCGCCTTAATGGGAATGGGCTTCAATATCCATGAAAGTATTGGGGAATCCATTACCATCTTCGGTGTTGTGGGAGATACAACAAAATTTGATGCGAATAGCCTATATGCTTATAAATTTGTTGATACGGTATTAAGAGTTCAAGAACCTTTTAAGAAAGTAAACCGTAAATTCAAACCAGATGATACGATCGTGGATTGCGGCGGCGTCTTAATTGGTGGAAAGAATATTGTTATTATGGGTGGCCCTTGTGCTGTTGAAAGTGAAGAGCAAATCGATACCATCACACCACTAGTAAAAGCGTCAGGCGCAAGCGTTTTGCGTGCTGGAGCTTATAAACCAAGAACAAGTCCTTATTCATTCCAAGGAATGGGTCCTGAAGGCTTGGCCATCTTAAAAAGAGCAAGTGAAAAATATCATATTCCTGTTGTCAGTGAATTAATGTCGATTGAAGATTTGCCAGCATTTCTAGAAAACGTTGATATCATTCAAATTGGTGCTAGAAATATGCAAAACTTTTCGTTATTAAAAGAATTAGGCAAAACCACAAAACCAATTTTACTAAAACGAGGCTTGGCAAACACAATTGAAGAATGGTTAATGTCCGCTGAGTATATTATGGCGGGTGGAAATCCTAATGTCATTTTATGTGAAAGAGGCATTAGAACCTTTGAAACATCAACGAGAAATACATTAGATATTAGTGCGATTCCAATCATCAAAAAATTATCGCATTTACCGATTATCATCGATCCATCGCATGCAAGCGGAAGATGGGAATATATTGAATCATTATCAAAGGCAGCGATTGCGGCTGGCGCCGATGGATTAATCATCGAAGTGCATCCAGAACCGGAAAAAGCATTATCTGATGGGCAACAATCTTTGAAACCAGAAAGATTTGATGAACTCGTCAAGAATTGCCGCAGAATTGCTTTAGCGATTGATAGAACATTAGAATAAACAAAATTTAAATCTCCATTTTTAACGAATAGGTAGAAAAAATAAATAAGCTATGATATAATCACGTTTGAAAGGAGGGATCATATGAGTGAATATGTAAAACTTATCGATGGTCTCCCTCTTATTCTCAAGGTGATTTTGGCTTTACCTGGTTTAGATAACATTGTGTACGGTATCTATAGAATCGCTAAGGGTAAACTTATCATTGGTGTTTTATGGATTATCTTCGCAGGTTGGATCGGTTTCTTAATTGATCTATACACTATCTTAACCAAAGGCAAAGTCACATTCCTTGCTTAAAGAGGAACCAAGATAACAAAGAAAAAAAGGATTCAATTTTGAGAATCCTTTTTTTCATGGTTTATATTAGATATGTTTTTTTAGAATTTTAACTAATCTTTCAATTTCTGTTAATTTGACGGAACTTAACGCAATTCTAATCATTCCTGGCATGGCGATGATAAATACACCATCACTGACTAAATCTTTAAATATGTTGGTATTATTTGTTTCAACTCCGACAAAGAATCCGCCGCCATATGGTAGCATCTTTAATCCTTCTTTGTCCGCAACTTGATGGAATAATTCAATTCTTTTTCTTAATAAATCTTTCGCGACTTCGACTTCTGAAATAAAATTTTGTTTAATGTCAGGATTCGAAAAAATCTTACCAATCACTGACATGGCTGGCCGGCTAGCGCTTGAGAAACGAGCACGAACCGAATAATCTCCAACACGATTAAATTCGTCCATTATCGCTTTTGATTTAGAGATTCCCAATTGAGCACCAATGCGGAATCCATACATTGAGAAGGTTTTACTTCCACTAAACGCAATAATCGCCAAGATTTTTTCATCAAGATCTAAGAACGCTTCATAAACATCTCTAGATTGATCATGAGCTTTCATTTGGTAGTCGATGTAGGCACTATCGTGTAATAAAATGACAGGAATATCCATTCTTGAGATTTCATTAAGAACCGATATGACCCCTTTCCAATCTTGTTTCGATAAACAAAAACCCGTTGGATTATTACAAGGATCATTTAATATTAAGAATAAACGATTTTGACGCGTCGCTAAAGACTTCGCTTTTTCTTCAAAATCCTTTAAATTGAATTGATAATTTTCGTCATATAATTGGAAAGTTTCAACGCCGACATGGGCTTCTTCTGCGATATTTTCATAAGGAGTCCAATAGTAGTTTGGAACAAGCATTGATTGACCAAAATCATTAAAGTTATAAAGCGAGTTACTTAACGCTCCAGATCCTCCTGTTGTCGGTATCACTGAAATATGGAATTTTTCCATGATGGATGATTTATGTTTCCCAAAGACCCAATCGACAACGCCGTTAGAAAACTCTTTAGTGCCATTCACTGGTGCATAAAAATACATTTCTGGATCTGATAAACCTTTCAGTAGTTCTTCAACTTGGATAAATTTAAAAAGTTTTCCATCCTCTTTGTGAAGCATACCTACCGTCGCATCGATAACCTCGGGGTTTAATGCTTTCACTGCCTTGGCTTCTTGCGAAATTTTTAAGATGTTAGATTCCATGACTTTATTCAAGGCATGGTTTCCAACGATGTGATTCGTCATTTTCTTCCTCCTAATTTATTCAAATATTTGTTTTAAGACGACAGTTTGAGTGCGGTCTGGACCAACGGAAAACAAGGTGATGGGAACACCTGTGTGTTTTTCGATTGTTTGAAGATAGTTTTTAGCGTTTTGTGGGAGTTCATCAAATGATTGAACGTCGGTAATATCTTCATTCCATCCCGGTAATTCTTGATATATTGGATTAACCCGAACAAAATCCGCATAATTGCCAGGGACATGTTCGATAATCTTTCCATCAAGTTCGTAATGTGTACATATCTTTAAGGTTTCTAAACCTGAAAGGACATCTAATAACATAATTGCTAAACCCGTTAATCCCGAAACACGTTTTGTGTGTTTTAAAACAACCATATCCAACCAACCAATTCGTCTAGGGCGACCCGTGGTGGTTCCATATTCGTGACCCACTTCTCTTATTTGCCTAGAAATATCATCTTCAAATTCCGTTGGGAATGCACCGCCACCAACTCTGGTCGAATAAGCTTTTGTAACCCCTACAACATCGGTTAATGCCATCGGAGAAATCCCTGCATTTAAAGGAACTGAAGCTGCGGATGGCGAACTACTCGTAACATAAGGATAGGTCCCTTGTTCGATACAAAGCATGACGCCTTGAGCACCTTCAAATAAAATTCGTTTTCCTGCTTCAATTTCTTGATTCAATAACAAAGAAGTATCACAAACATACGGCGCAATCTTTTTGCCATATTCGAGATACATAGGATATAACTCATCAAAATCATATGTCTTTTCTCCTAAAGCAGAAAGAAGACGATTTGTGAAATTTAAATTAGCGCGAAGTCTTTGTTTTAACATCTCGGGATGGAGTAAATCACCAATCCGAATACCGCTTCTAGAGACTTTATCTGTATAAGCAGGTCCAATCCCTTTTTTGGTTGTCCCTACAGCTTCTGACCCTTTTAAATTTTCTAAGATTCCATCTAACGTAATATGAAAAGGCATAATCACATGGGCTCTATCAGAAATATGTAGATGATAATTAGTAATACCTAATTTATTTAAACCTTCTAATTCTTGAAAGAAGGATTTTGGTTCAATAACCATACCATTGGTCATATAATTTATGATTTTTGGGTTTAAAATACCGGATGGTAAAAAATGTAATGCAAATTTTTGGTGATTAAAAAGGATCGTATGTCCTGCGTTATTTCCACCTTGACTACGAACGACGACGTCTGCTTGTGTGGCTAAAAAATCAGTGACTTTACCTTTACCTTCGTCGCCCCATTGGGTTCCTACGACAACAACTAATTTACCCATGAACTCACCCCTCTTGAGAAACCATATACATTATAACACAACCATTCAGTGTTTCAAAGAGTGAAATGATGATAGAAAAAAGACCGATTTTCATTCGGTCTTTCATTTTAAAAATATTAGAATTTTTTAGCGATATCTCTAGCAATCCAAATGCCACTAGCACCTGCTTGAGCAAGTCCGCGTGTAATACCAGCACCATCTCCACCCACATATAAACCAGAAACTTTTGTTTCAAATTCTTTTGAAACTTCAGGTCTAGCGGAATAGAATTTCGCTTCTACACCATAAAACAAAGTATGTTCTGATGCAATGCCGGGAGTAACATGATCTAACGCTTCAATCATTTCAATGATTGATTTCATTGTCTTATAGGGTAATACAAGCCCTAAATCGCCTGGTACAGCTTCTTTTAAGGTTGGGACGACGAATCCTTCACGAATTCGTTTTTCAGTTGAACGTCGACCGTTTTTTAAGTCTCCATAACGTTGTAAGATAATTGCGCCATTAGATAACATGTTCGCAAGTCTTGAAACGCCGTGAGCGAATTCATTCGGTTGATTAAAAGGTTCAGTAAAGTTATGACTGACCAATAATGCAAAGTTTGTATTTTTGGAACCTAACTTGGAATTGTTATAAGCGTGTCCGTTTGCAAGGATCGTTCCGCTATGATTTTCTATAACAACATGACCTGATGGGTTGGAACAAAACGTTCTTACTTGTGTTCCCATACTGGTTCTATAGATAAATTTACCTTCATATAAATGTTGGTTGATTTCTTCCATGATTTCATCGTTTGTTTCGACACGAACACCAATATCAACTCGGTTTGCGTGCATGGGGATGTTAAATTTTTGACAAATATCAGATAACCATTGTGAACCATCTCTTCCTGGGGTAATCACAACTTTATTAGCTTTTATAATCTCATTGTTATCTAAAACAATTCCTTGAATCGTATCGTTTTCAATGATTAAATCAACAACTTCTGTTTTATGCATCATCGTGATTTTTTTCAAGAGATCTTCATACATGTTTTTAAGAATTTGAAGATTGATTTCCGTTCCTAAATGTCTTACTTTCCCACGGAGTAACTTTAAACCTACTGCTAATCCGCGTTTTTCGATAGCACGAACTGCATCTGTGGTTGGATCAGTAATGTTTAACGGCGCGCCAAATTTAATGTTAATTTTATCGACATAATCAATTAAATCTTCGACAAGATCATCATCTAAGTAATCCGTCATCCAACCACCGTATTCACTTGTGATATTAAATTTACCATCAGAATAAGCACCAGATCCCCCAAAACCATTGGTGATGGAGCAAGCTGGAAAACATCCAAGTTCGCCATCACGACGTGTCGGACATTTTTTTATTTTCTTTTCAAGAATTGGACATCTTCTAGAATAGATATCATGTCCTTTATCAATTAATAAAATTGATAGTTTAGGATTTTGTTCATATAACTCATAAGCAGTCATTGATCCTGCGGGTCCTGCGCCAACAATGATAACATCATAAAATTTATCCATAGACATCCTCCTCAAAAAAACCGATAAGATAATAGCATTAAATGAGAGATATTGCAACTGGAAAAAGAAAAATGGAGCATTTCAACTCCATCTCTTTTGATATAATAATAACTTCAGTTTATTTATTCAGTTCTAACAGGTAAAATCAATTGAACGAGACCTGGATCTAATTCACCTTCGATGACGAAAGGACGAATTTCACCGGTAAATTTAACATAAACTTGATCAGAGTTAAATGTTTTTAAAGCATCTAAGAAATACTTAGAACTGAAAGCAATACGAATTGGAACACCGATTGGTTTTTCAACCGGTTGAACTTCTTCAACAACCTTACCAATTTCAGGACTATTAGATGTTATCTCAACGCCGTTATCGTTTCTTAAATATAATTTAACGATGCTTGCACTGGTTTCTCTACTTGACAATAAAGCAGCACGATCAATAGCGACAAATAAATCGTTTTTATTAAATTTAATGACGATTGGGAACTCAACAGGAATTAATCTGGATGTTTCTGGGAAGTTACCATCTAACAATCTTGATTGGAAAAGGATATTTCCATATTCAAACAAAATGGATTTGTGATTTAAATGAATTAATATTTCTTCTAAATTTAATTCTAGAACTTTAATTAATTCATCTAAACTTCTTCCAGGAATAACAACATTCATGTTATCTAAATTTGTTGGAACATCAATCACTTTTTGACTTAAACGGAAAGAGTCTGTTGCAATAGCGACAAGTCTTTCACCATCTACACGAATATTAACCCCTGTTAAAATAGGACGGTTTTCAATCGCTGATGTTGCAAAAGTTGTTTGTTTGATAATTGACTTCATCACTTTAGATTCAATCTTAATTGGATTGTCATTCATCACAAAATCGATGTGAGGATAATCTTCAACATTCAACATATTTAAAGTGATGTCAGATTTACCAGCAACAATTTTTAAAACGTTATCATCAACAACAGATAACGAAATAACCTCTCCATCGAGTTTTCTAATTAACTCAACAAAATATTTTCCTGGAATTAAAACTTCTCCTACCTTATCAACGTGCAAACTTTCATCTTTCAAAGATAATTTAATAG
>CAYIYY010000029.1:0-11088 GCA_964367605.1 uncultured Candidatus Izemoplasmatales bacterium
ATGTAAACACATTTTTTTAATATTTTTTTTGAAATTAAAAATACGGAAATATTTATTTTTTTAACTATACTATGTATAGTTATTTGTAGAAATTTTCAATAATAACTACGATTATTTTTGGGGTATTTTTTCACGAAAATTAAAATGATAAAATTGCGACTATTGAATAGTATATTCCTACTATAAAAAGCAAGCCACCAATCAGTTTTGAAAACATTAATTCTGAACTCCGCGGTTCGGAAGTGGCGTTATATTTTCGCTTTTGTATCCACGTAATTATTTTCTTTCCATTAAAGAAAAAATGATAGGCAAGAAAAATAAAACCTAGCCCTATGAGCAATCCGAGTACTTTGATAAAGATATCCAAGAAATCCACCACCTTTTATTTAATAATATCAAATAAAGCTTATAAAATATATGCTGTTAAAGAAAAAAACACCGCAATACATCTTAAAAATTGACAGCTAGCCTTAGGAGAGTTATAGCTGAAAATCAAACGGGGAGTTTTTTTAAGATCGCGATGTTTTAAGTGTGGTCAAAAATGACCAGCAAAAGTATTATAACTTACAATAAAAAAAAATAAAATACTAAATGCAAAAATATTATTAAATCTTTATTTTTAGTGGGATTTTGTCATATATTTAGGCATAATTGTTATAAATTATTTGAACGAGTATTCAAAACATAAAAAACAAGGCAAACTCGTTGAAAGAAAATTAAACTATGTTTATAATGAGTATATAGCAATAAAAGGAGGAAGTCATATGTCAATATATAATTTTACCGTTTTAGATTCAAAACAAAAACCAGTTTCACTTAAGGAATACAAAGGAAAAGTACTTTTGATTGTTAATACAGCGACGCATTGCGGATATACACCACAATATGATGATTTAGAAAAACTATATGAAAAGCATCAAGAAAAAGGATTTGAAGTATTAGACTTTCCTTGTAACCAATTTGGCGGTCAAGCGCCAGAAGGTATTGAGGAATACATTGGTATCTGTCAAACAAAGTTTCATATTAAGTTTAAAATATTTGATAAGATCAATGTCAATGGTCCTTCATCTCATCCACTTTATGACTATTTAAAACAAGGGACAAACATCCGATGGAATTTTACTAAATTCTTAATTGATCGTGAAGGAAATCTTGTGAAAAGATATGATTCAAAAGATAAACCATTTGAAATTGAATCAGATATTTTAAAATTACTATAATAAATTAAAATCTGAACCTAGATATTCTCTAAGTTCAGATTTTTTTATTTTTGGTCTTCTACTTTTTTGTCAAGTGGTGTTTCTAATAAATGTGGATTTTCAATCACACGTTTGAATTCTCTTAATGAATTGGCATTATACAAACCATCACAAATTCTTTCGTCGATGATGGCTCCAACTTTCATAATCTTAGCAATACCGATTGATTCTGATTCCGCATCCTTAACAACAGGTTCGTAACTCTCTTTTCCCATTCCTAAAAATAAAGAGGTTGTACCAAAATTATAAATATGATGGACGACATACCCCATTTTAATCGATTTCATATTGGTGATGAATACCGATGTGTGAAATGGGCTAACATTTAAGATGCCTTTTGGAAGGAGTCCATGTTTATCTAAAAACTTTAAGAATCCAACAGCCATCTTGATGATGAAATTAGGAACCATTGTTAAAATTTTTGCAGTTTTGTCGGTTCCGTTTACGACGGCACCTTTTGCATTTGTGACGACTTCTTTATCAATCATATCACGGATTTGAGCCACCGTTTCAGTACCTTTAAATGTTAACTTAATTGTGGTTTCATCAGCACTATCCGTCAATGATTTTTTTACAGCTAATGAGATTTGAATGTCATTTCTTTTGAAGATTCTTCCATTCATAATGAAACGATTTAATTTAGGTCTCAATGCTAAAACACGGATGATTGCTGCTATCACAAGATGCATATATGAGTAACGATCTCCCAATTTCCTTTTTTCAAAGATATAATTATCTAGTTGCTCACAATTAACATCCAAAACTGTCCAAACTTGGGCATCGCTTCGCTCTGGCATAATGTGTGGAACAAGTCTCATTACAGGATCAATCGTTTTAATTCGTTTCCCATCATTTCTAAATCCAAACATAAAATCATGTCCTCCCCTAAATCAATTAGATATGATTTTATCATATTCGCTGTATATTTTCAATATTTTCCCTATAATTATCATAATCACATAAAGCAACTTGAATCAATCACATGAATTTGCTATAATATTAAAAACTTTGGATGGTGCGAAAATGAATTATAGAAAAATTACTTATGCAATACTTCCTTTCTTACTAGTGGCTTTTATGCAAACACTCACTTATTGGGGCAATCAATGGTACGCAGAAATGGCAGGAACCATTGGGGTTGATTATAGTTTTGTTTTTAAAGCTTTTAACGACAGTGTTCCTTTTCTGTCTTGGACCATTTACCCTTATACGATTGCATTTCCTTTTTGGGTTTTATCATTTTTCTATATTGCATTTCGAAGTAAGAAAAATATGTATGTTTTATTAACGGTTATCTTTGTATCATTTACGCTTTCTGGAATATTTTATTTCTTCTTTCAGTCAGATGTTCAAGCATGGCGTGAAACATCAGGTTTATTTACAAGAACTGACTTGAGTTTCACAGAAAATTTCGTGATGACAATTTATAACGCTGCGGGTCCTAGAAACGCATTACCATCTTACCACTGCATGATGAGTTGGTTCTGTATTTTGGGGGCTAGAATGGATAAAAAGATGCCTATCGTCTCAAAAATCATCATATGGACCTTAGGAATTGCAATTTGCATTTCAACTCAAACTTTAAAACAACATTACATCATCGATTTAATTGCTGCAATCGCAGTTGCGGAGATTTTATATTGGGTATTGAGAAATAGTAAACTAGTTCAATGGTTTGAAAATCAATTTACAAAGATCAACATTAAATGGAATCTTGAGTGGGACGAATCAATCAAATAAAAAAAAGGGCTTTGCCGAAAGATGGGCAAAGCCTTTATTATTTAATTAATGACTGGGTATTTCAATGACCCTCATGGTGTTGGTACTGCCATGTTTTTGTCCCCAACCAGAAGAAATAATGATTGAAGAACCTGGTTTAAAGCCGAAATCTAAAGCAACTTCAATGGCAATGCGGTCAAAAGAACCATAATCATCGATATCATCTCTTAAGGTAGCGAATACCCCACAGTAATATGATAGTTTGCGACAAGTAGAAACAGAATTCGTTATCGCGATGATGGGAACTGATGGTCTAAATTTGCACATTCTTTTCGCCGTACCGCCTGTTTCAGTAAAAGCGATGATAACTTCAGCTTCAGGCAATGTTAATGCCGTTTGTGCAACAGCAATTCCAATGGCGTCATTGATTGTTTTTTGAGACGTTTTAATCGATTTTTGTAATCGATCTTCATAAGGAATGATGGCTTCAATAGCTTTTGCAATGGTGTCCATGGTTAATACCGCTTCAATAGGGTATTCGCCGGCTGCTGATTCCCCTGAAAGCATAATTGCATCGCTTCCATCTAAGATAGCATTGGCAACGTCGCTGGCTTCAGCTCTCGTTGGCCTTGGATTTAACATCATTGATTCTAACATATGCGTAGCGGTAATGACTGGTTTACCAACTTCATTCGCTCTTTGAATGATTTTCTTTTGGTAGATAGGGACTAACTCGGTTGAAACCTCAACGCCTAAATCACCGCGAGCAACCATGATACCATCAGAGACTGCTAAGATGCTATCGAGGTTATCAACGCCTTCTTGGTTTTCAATTTTTGCGATGATTTCAATGGTTTCTTTTCCGACTGATTTTAATATCTCACGAACAGCCAAAACATCTTCAGCACGGCGTACAAAAGAAAGTGCATACATGTCAACGTTGTTTTCAGCGGCGAATAAAATATCTTTTTTTTCTTTTTCAGAAATAAATGGCATCGATAATTTAACATTGGGAACATTAACCCCTTTTCGGCTTTTAATGATACCACTATTTTGAATCGAGGCTTTTAAAACGTCTTTTGAAACTTCGGTAATATTTAAACGCATTTTCCCATCATCGATTAACAAGTAATCGCCAACAGAAATATCATCAAATAATTGCGGGCATGATATATGGAAACGATCATGATTTCCAAGAACTTCTTCTCTCACGATATTGACTGTTTCACCTTTTTTAAAAGCGACTTGATTATCTTGAAACATCCCGGTTCTGATTTCAGGACCTTTCGTGTCGCACATAATACCAATATAGCGGTTCAGTCTTGTAGCGATTCTTCGAATCATTTTAATGCGGTTAAAATGTTCTTCTTCTGTTCCATGAGAAAAATTAAGACGTGCAACATTCATTCCAGCATCAATCATTTTCTCTAACATTGGCTCAGAATCAATGGCTGGGCCAATGGTACATACGATCTTCGTTTTTCTTTTCACGTTACAATCCTCCTGATCAGTCATCATTTCTATTATATAACATTCATGAGAAAAAATCATTAATTCTATCAATTATGATTCATTGTTACGAAGTCTTCTGCTATCAAATTTCTTTCTTTGGTCTGTATCCAATATTTGTTTTCTAATACGAATTGATTTTGGCGTTACTTCGACTAATTCATCGTCGTTGATGTAATCCAAACACATTTCTAAACTCATCTTGCGCGGACGTTTTAAAACAACGGTTGAATCTTTTACTGAGGATCTCGTATTGGTTTGTTGCTTTTCTCGAACCACATTGACGGCTAAATCGTTTTCACGGTTGCATTCACCAATGACCATGCCTTCATAGACTTTCGTTCTAGGTTCGATGAACATGATACCTCTATCTTCCATAGCACCTAATGAGTATGCTGTAGCAACACCAGCTTCAACCGCCACTAAAACTCCGATTTTACGTCTTCCGACTTCCATATTTTCAACAGGACGGTATTCTAAATAAGTATGATTAATAATGCCATAACCTTTCGTAGCGGTTAAAAATTCAGTCATAAAACCGATTAAACCTCTTGATGGCATGACATAGTTTAAGCGAGATTGATTCTCATGATTATGCATTGACTCAATGATGCCATGACAACTTCCGATTAATTCCATCGCTGCGCCAACAGAATCAAGTGGGCAGTCGACTTGAACGGATTCAAAAGGTTCACAAAGAACGCCATTAATCTCACGCATGATGACCTTTGCTTGGGAGACTTGGAATTCAAAGCCTTCTCGACGTATGTTTTCAATCAATATGCCTAAATGTAATTCACCTCTACCGGATACAATCCATTGTTCCCCTTGACCAGCTCTTTCTACTTTGAGCGCTAAGTCTCTTTGAGTTTCACGGAATAAACGTTCATCAATTTTAGATGAAGTGACAAATTTACCTTCTTGTCCTGAAAAGGGTGAGGTATTGGTTCCAAAGGTCATTTGAACCGTTGGTTCACCGATATGAATTAATGGCATCGGTAATAAATTATCTGGATAACAAACTGTTTCACCGACGAAGATATCAGGTAATCCAGAAATAGCTACGATATCTCCAGCAAACGCTTCTTCAATTTCAATTTTATCTAATCCTAAAAACCCGTATAGTTTTTGGATTCTAAAATCTTTGACCGTGCCATCTAAACGTATACATGAAACAATTTCATTGACTTTTAATTTCCCTGATTGGATTCTGCCAATACCCATGCGACCGACATAATCGTTATAATCGAGTAAGGACGGTTGAAATTGAAGTGGACCTTCAACATCAACGGATGGCGTTGGGACAAATTCAAGAATTTTATCGAGTAACGGAATCATTGTATCGGTGGGTTTGAGTTCAGGAACTAAAGAAGATTGTCCGTTAATTCCTGAAGCAAAAACGACTGGAAATTCAAGTTGGTCATCATCAGCACCGAGTTCAATAAATAGTTCTAATACCTCATCAACGACTTCAAGGGGACGAGCCGCAAAACGGTCAACTTTATTAATGACAACCATGAGTTTAACTTTCGCTTCTAACGCTTTCTTTAGGACGAAACGGGTTTGAGGCATGGTGCCTTCAAACGCATCAACAACTAAAAGCACAGCGTCAACCATGTTCATAATTCTTTCCACTTCGCCACCAAAATCAGCGTGTCCAGGCGTATCTAAAATGTTAATACGAACGCCATGATAATTAATAGCAGTGTTTTTTGCTAAAATGGTAATGCCTCTTTCACGCTCAATTGCATTTGAGTCCATTGCTCTTTCATTGATTTCTTGATGAACTCTAAGCGTTTCCGATTGTTTTAAAAGGGTATCTACGAGCGTTGTTTTTCCATGGTCAACGTGCGCGATAATTGCTATATTTCTAATTTCCATAATTTCCTCTTTCTATAGGAGTCGCGAGAGATCTTCAGGTAGCGGTGCAGCTACCTTGATTGATTTTCCAGAGACGGGATTGATAAATTCAATTGATTCAGAATGTAAAGCAACGCGGGAGATAATATCTTTTAACCCGCCATAAAGCGTATCGCCTAACAAAGGATGACCTAAATGCGACATATGAACACGTATTTGATGTGTTTTACCTGTTTTGAGCTCTACTCGTAGTAACGAATAAGCCGGATACTGATCAATGACCTGATAAGTGGTTATTGCCGGTTCACCTTCATATTTGACGCGGTACCGATTGTTGTTATGTCTATCTTTCCCGATTGGAAAAGTGATAGTATCCGTCTCTTTAAACGGATGCCCCATAACGAAAGCTAAATATTGCCGTTTAACGACGTCATGATCCCAATGATTCGCCAAGTAAGAATGTATCAAAAAATGTTTGGCGATGAGAATACATCCGGTTGTTTCAGTATCTAAACGATGTAAATATCGGATTTGTCGGTTGATTTGATTTTGTTGATAATAGCCAGCAATGCGGTTAACTAATGTTTTTGTTTCAGATTTATCTGCAGGATGAATAATGATACCAGCGGGTTTATTCACAATCAAGACGTCTTCGTCTTCATATAAAATATCGATGGGTTCATATTCAGCGATAAAATCGATAGACTCAAATTCACTGACATCAATGGTGATGATATCGCCTGATAGCAAGAGAGAGTGAAAGGGTTTAAACTGATTATTAATAAGTAATAGGTGATGTTGCTGCAACAAATGGATTTTTGGTTTTGATACATTAAAATAACGTAAAAAATCCAATATTGATTGGTCTTTAAAACGCGCATCTATCGGTATTTTAATAATGTCCATTCATCCACCCCATTTCTTAAAAAAATGATGTCTAACGTCATCGTCAAACATCATCTAAGCGAAAAGATTATTTGATAATTAATAAGATTGCTTACCAGGAATAACGCCTCTCACCCCACCTTTGGGGTTCGAAGTATCGCCAATATATCTTGGTATTAAGTGTACATGTAAATGCAGGATACTTTGACCGCTTGCAACCCCATTGTTAATCCCAATATTATAACCATCGGGATGATAAGATGAATCAAGCAAGTTTTTTAACGCCATAATGGCTTGGTCAATATCTGCTTTTTCAGTTAACGATGCAACAAAGTAAGTTTGAAAATGTCGTTTTGGAACGATTAAAACATGACCTTTAGTAACTGGATATTGATCATAAAAAGCGACAACTGTCTCATTTTCATAAATGATATCTTTATTACTATCAATCTTTTCACAAAATAGACACGTCATTTTTTTCTAAATAAGACGGCTATACCAATAGCCACCAATACAACTGGTAATAAATAACCTCTTAAACTAAAACCAATTTCGTCTAGTAAGAAAAAGGCACCGATAAGAAGCAATACAACGTTTCCGGTTGAGACTCCATTTTTTGCCATTAAATAGAGTGCTGGGATGATTAATAATAACGTCCACCAACCATCAAAGAAAATATCGATATTCCATAAGCCAAGGCGGTTAAATAATACAATGACACCTAAAGCGATTAAAACAATTCCTAAAAATTTTCGATTATCTGATTTCATAGTATCAACTCCTTATCAAATTGTATATAAAAATCGACATTTTGTCAAATAAACAGCCATTTTTTTCCCGATTATCGAGCAATAAAAATAATGACGTCATAATCATATACTCATATGCGCGCGTTGTCAAGCATGAAAACGTGCGCAACAAAAAAGCGGCTACTGCCGCTATAATAGATTTGCTATTTCTATGACATTATTGCCTTTATAAGTCGCTAATGGACTTTTTTTCGCATCATTCAAAGCAAAGGACATCATTCCGGCGTTGACCGCTGCTTCTATTCCAGCGATAGCATCTTCAATCACCAGACAGTCTTCAGGATCAACCCCTAATTTTTTTGCAACTCTCTCGAAAACTTCTGGATCAGGTTTACTTCTTGAAATATCATTTCCATCGATGACAACATCGAAGGTTTCATGAAGTCCAATCAGCGATAATATTTTCTTGCAATTTCTAGAAGATGATCCCACACCAATTCTAATATCTTTTGATTTTAAAATTGAGATAATTTCAGTCACACCCGGAAGAATATTTTCAGAAGTGAGCGAAGAGAGTAATTCGACATAGACTGCGTTTTTTTCATTCACGAAACGAATTTTATCCATCTCTTTATATTTTTTGTGTGAATTTTCTAAGATAATATCAAGAGAATCCATGCGAGATACGCCACGAAGTCGATTATTGATTAAATCATCAAAATGTATGCCTTCCTTGTCGGCGATATGTTTCCACGCTTGATAATGAAAATTATCGGTAGAAACGATGACTCCGTCCAAATCAAAAATTACTGCTTTTATCATTATTTTTTCTCCCATGTTACTTTTGCGCCATTATTCTTTACAACCACATGGGCGATTTTACCTCTGTGAATGCATTTAAATTTTAACTCATTAATCGTTTTTGGTAATCTTGATTCGGCTTTCAGATAGAAACCTTCACGCTTGAGACCACCAAAGCCATAAATTAAAGCCATATATGCTCCCCCATTCGCACCCGGATGAGTTCCACCTACATAAATACTTCCATTATAATTCTTCTCTTTACCGGTAATATCGACCGTTGCACTTCTGATAAAATAGTTGTAAGCTTCATCGACTTTACCAATTTCAGAACCCACAATTGCATGGAACGCATCAGATAAAGAGGAACCTTTTTCAACTTTAGGTTCATAATAATTCCAGTTTGCTTCTTTAATACGTCGTGAAAATTCATCAGGAAATAGTGCCATCATTGCAATGACATCGGCTTTTTTAATAATTTTTGTCGGCGATGCTTTCCCGAATTTACCACCTAAATACTCACTTGGATTATCAATTCGAGCAACCATTGTGTCTAATGAAACATCTTCAAGTTCATGGTAACCATCAAACTGTTCGATAACGCCTTGAGAGTTTGGTTGTTGCTGGAATAGTTCACGTTCAATGACATGCATTTTTGTGATTTCTTCAGTATAACCTTTACGTGCAATCAAACCACGAACAAATTCTGAATTGTAATCGCGCATCATCTTGATGAATTTGAACATGATGGTAAACGTATTACGAATCATATAGTTTGTAAAGGCGTTATTATTAACCCCTTCATGATATTCATCGGGGCCGATAACATCATTACAGACAAAGATTTTTTGATCAGGTTTCCAAGTGACGAAAGACTGATAAAATCTTGCACATTCGATAACGGTTTCTAAACCGCCTTCTTCTAAAACGGTTAAGTCGTTGGTAGTATCAATATATTGATTAAATGCATAAACAACATCAGCACTGATATGAATTTGTTTTTGGTTAAAATAGGTTCGAATTGGTGCTTTTGTTAAAGCATCGGTGATATTATAATCTGAACAAGCTTCATCCCCTGTGTCTTGACTCTCCCACGCATAAAAAGCACCTGTATAACCATACTTTGCAGCTTTTCTTTTGGCACCTTCAAGGGTTAAAGCACGGTACATGACTATTTTACGTGCTGATTCTATATCTGTATTTAAGAAAAATGGAAGCATAAAGATGTCGGTATCCCAGTTAATAGATCCTTTACATCCTTGTCCAGAAAGACCTCGCGTAGAAATCGATTGATGATCAGCATAAGGTCTGACACTAATTAAATGATAAATACAATTTCGAATGGCTAATTGAGCGGCGTCATCGCCTTTAATTTCTATATCAGAAAGTTTCCATCTTTGTTCCCAAAAAGAACAATTATCTTTATAAATCACATCATAAGTTTTTGCCATTGCACGTTTTACGGAGGCAATTGATTCAGCAACGCAATTTGTTTTTGAATGTTGTACTGAAGCGAACTTATATAACATATAAACCTTACCTGGAATAGCATGGAAATGAACCCAATGCATTGGTTGGTTATTATAAAGCAATGCTTTAGCTTCAATACCAATATCATGAATGATTCCTTCAGAAACGGCTATAGGAATTCGATTTTCAGTTGTATTGGCATCGGTAGAGAAAATACCATCCGTATCCATAAAATGATAACGTTCTAAGTGTGGGCCATTTAAATCAAATATATTGGTATCAATCCCTGTATAGAGTTCCATTTCAATGTCATCGGATGCCATAAATTGGTATTTCATACATAAAATATCTTTATCGATTTGTGATGTAAAACGTTCTGACTGAATTATCACTTCAGTTCTGCCAAAACGATAACTTGTCTTGCGATAATGAACGCCTTTAAACATGTCCAAAATTTGAACATGTGAGGTTGGTTGTACATGCGTTGGATGGAGAATACGGTCGTTTACTTTCAGGAAAGTATATAACGGATTATACACATTAACCGATTCTCTCCAAGGATCAAGTTGTCTAGGAGGTTGATTATAAATACCTGCTAAATTAAGCCCGACCATTTCAACTTTAGTATACTCTTCTAAAGTTCCACGATAACCCATATATCCATTAGCAATCATGAATTGGTTACCGTTTTTAATGACATCGGCTGGCAAATATGCTTTTGATTCAATCTTGAACATACTATCGCTCCTAATAAAGTAACAAATAATTGATGTGTTATATTAATAATATAATACGATATTTCGACAGTTTTGTCATAAGCATTTCAGTAAATATAC
>CAYIYY010000030.1:0-10055 GCA_964367605.1 uncultured Candidatus Izemoplasmatales bacterium
TTATTAGACGTTCCTTCTCCTACGGTAATTTCAAAAGGTAGAGTTCTCAACTCTTTTCCAGTCAAAGCGGTATAATTTTCATTAACTGCAGTAACTGGTTTAAGTTGGGCAGTGGAAATTCCGCCGTAAACTGCAAGAATGTTTGCGGAACTTAATACGCTCGAATAAGCACTTGGAGTTAAATGGCTGCTTGCATCAGCAGTTTTAGAAGCAGGAGTCGCAACTTTGATAAGTAAAGAATCTTGAGATTGAACAGTTAACGAAATAGATGAAACGTTAACAGTATCCGATACAGTAAACCATGCAAAGGTTGAACCAATGGTAGCGACCAATGCGAAAATGAGTACGACTGCGGAAAGTATAACTTTTGATTTTAGTGATTTCATTTTTATTTCTCCTTTTTATTTTTTGTTTTTTTGTTATCTATATGAATTTTTTAAAGCACACATTTAATGATACTAATTATCGTTATTTTGATAAATTCTGGTTACAGTAAATTTCATTTCAAATTTAACGCCGCCACTATGAAGGGCAATGTTATGATTTGAATCTTCCCCTTCATACCAAAGTATAACGGTTACTTTAGTAATTTCCCCTGGAATATACCTTGTGAATGTTTGTTCCATAACAGTCGTTATTCCTAGAAATGGTGTTGTTAATGGTTCTGGCTCCCCAGGAGTTTTACTTGTTTCAGATTGAAGTTTAGCATATGTTACACCAACACCATCAAATAAAACCCTGACCCTGACAGCTTCTTCTGCTCCTTTACTAGCGGATAATAAAGTCACGGTTGTTTGTAAATCTACATCTTTTGTTCCAACATGTTCTAGATAGAAAGTATAAGCTAGATAGTTATCTCCATTATTAGGTCCATCTATAGAAGTCAACCACTCATCCGATGGCATGCATACGGTATCTCCAACTGGAAATCGAGTAAGAAGTTCTCCATCATCGCCTCTGATTCCACAATAAGCTGTCATTCCATCTGCTTCAGATACCTGATCCGCAATAATCTTGGTTTTGTACTCCTTATCATTAATATCATCATAAAGTGTCATTCCAGATTCTAACGCTAGCCTATCAAGGGTAAATGTAAAGTTACCGACTTTTTGACCATAATACGATATTGCAAAAATCATAAATGTTAACAGGGCACTTGCGATAATGCCTAATCTGCTGACTTTCGCAATCTTTGCTGCTTTAGAGGCAGCCATAACGCGTGTTGCTAATTTACCTTTTTGACTCATACCGTTATGCTAACCCCCTTCCCAAAAGAGAAACGAGCATGGCTAGTTGCTTTTTGGGTAATAAAAAAGCCACTATCCATTAAAGACTTAGTTCGCTTTAAACATTCTAAAAGTGTCATATCCTTTAGAAATAAAAAAGCGCCCTCATCTTTTACAAAGATAACGGCAACTGGCTACCATCTGATTAGAAGGCCCTATAGCTTTGCGTCGCTAGATTTCTCTAGTTTTGCTATTTACGTCTTCATTATAGTGAAGTAGGCATCAGTTGTCAAGTACTTTGTGTAATTTTTGTGATTTTTTTAATATACTTTAGTATATAATTACATTTCTCACAAATATAGACAGAGGGATACCCAAAAAACCAGTATTTTTAATGGGTATCCCGTCCGTTTTATATCATTATATCATAAAATCTAAAATCTCAATACTTAATTCAAGATGTTTTTAAATCTAAATATTGTCTTTAAACAAAACGTGTGCTCATAAATTAGGAGCACACGCACACACACGTATAGAAAACCAATGAGAATAAAGAAAATATGATATATCCTTGAAAAGAATAACGCTTAATATTGAGACTCTCCCCACTTAATGATATTCGCCGCCCAGACATACCCAATACCAGCTGCGAGCATACAAACAACAGAGCCCTCTTTTACATTCTTGGATTGTAACCCTAAATGTAACGATAAGATTTGATCGATTTGACCAATATGACCATAATTTTCTAAATAGATTGTTTGATAATCTTTTAATTTTAAGGTTTCGATGATCGATTCGTGGGCAGACCGTTTAATATGCAATATTGCGAGAAAATCAAGATCATTTCTTGTCATTTTTGATTTTCTTAATGCTTCATCAATACATTTATAAAAATTCAAGTTTGATACTTCATCCAAACGATTTTTCAAATTGATTGGATCATTTATTCGAAAAGATCCATTATTTTCTTCAATGCCATTGTTTGAAACTATTTGATTACTACCTCTATAATCAACAAATACACTTCGAGCTAAAGTCCCTAAAGCAATGATATGCGATCCTAATAATATGTTCTTGTGATAATTCTTTTTTAATATAATCGCGCCGCCACCCGCACCTAAGTTATACATCATCGACATATTCTTATCGGTGAAATCAACAAAGTCACTATTTCGGTACCCACCCACAACCATCACCATGTTCATTTCATCATCGGCGATGAGCATGTCTTTCGCCATTTTTAACGCTGATACGGTGGTGCAACAACGATTTTGTACGTCGATGCCCCAAGCGTTTGTTGCACCTATTTCACCGATGACATAAAGTGCTGAAGTCGTTAAAGGATATTCTTTCCATTCTTCACCCACATTTAACACAACATCAATTTCTTTGGGGTCAACGCCTGAATTTTTTAAACAATCCAGTGCTGCTTTAACACCCATTTCTTGGGTGCCATCATCAGGTCCAGGGATGGTTTTTTCTCTGATACCGAGTTTTTCTATGACAGCTTGTTCACTCCAAACGCCTTGGGTTAAATCGCTAATTTCCTTCGCAGTCATTCGACTCGATGGAAGATAAATCCCGGTGCCGACAATTCCGACAGTGGGTTTCTTCATAAGGTTCACCTTTTTTCTAAATATTGATTAATTATAGACGCATTCCGCCATTGACGTTAATCGTTTGTCCTGTAATATAGGATGCATCATCGCTCGCTAAGAATGAAGCAACTTTTGCGATTTCTTCTGGTTGTCCTAAACGACCTAACATCGTTAATTTAGCAAAACTTTGTAATAATTCTTCGGGAACGGTTTTTAATATATCGGTCATGACATAGCCAGGAGCTATCGCATTACAACGGACAGCTGCGCCTTTTCTCGCAAATTCTTTCGCCCAAGTCATGGTTAATCCTAAAATACCCGCTTTTGAAGCTGCATAGTTTGCTTGACCGATGTTACCATAGACACCTACAACGGATGAGATATTGATAATGGATCCAGCACCTTGTGTTTCCATTTGTGGACCCACATATCTTGTTAAGTTAAAAACACCTTTTAAATTGACGTTGATAACAGCGTCCCATTGTTCGTCAGTCATTTTTCTGGTCATTGAATCCTTTGTAATTCCTGCGTTATTAACTAAAATATCGATATGACCGTATTCAGCTAATACTTCATCAAAAAAAACTTTACAGCCTACTGAATCGGTAACGTTTAATTTTTTATAAAGGACGTTTTCTTGTTCATAAGTCATTTCGCCCATATCAGCTGCGATAACTTTAGCACCTTCAAGTGCGAATGATTTTGCAATTTCCATCCCGATGCCTTTAGCACCACCAGTAACAATTGCTACCTTACCAAATAACTTCATTTGTCTATCCTCCATTGATTATTTAACTAGTTTTAAGATGACTGCTGTACCCATTCCGCCACCGATGCAAAGACTTGCAAGACCAGTCGCTTTTTGGTTACGAAGCATTTCATAAATTAAAGTAACGATAATACGGTTACCTGAAGCACCAATTGGATGTCCTAAAGCAATGGCGCCACCATTAACATTGGTTTTAGCAAGGAGTTCATCACGGTTGATATGATGTTCTTCCACTAACTCGGTAACAACACCTAAACTTTGTGCCGCAAATGCTTCATTCAATTCAATAACATCCATTTGATCCAACGTCTTATTCGCAAATTTTAAAGCTTTACGAATGGCTGGAACAGGACCTAACCCCATCACACTTGGATCAACGCCAGCTTGACCGATACCGATGACTTCAGCTAAAACTGGTAAATTATGTTCTTTCACAAATGATTCGCTCGCTAAAATAATAAAGCTAGCGCCATCGTTAATGCCACTTGAAGTTGCGGCTGTGACAGAACCATCAGGTTTAAAGGCTGGACGCAATTTTGCCATTTTATCCATTGAGGTTGAACGGTTAGGATACTCATCTCTTGCGAAAACTAATGTTTCTTTCCGTGTTTTGATTTCAATCGGAACGATTTCTTGATCAAATGTTCCTGCATCAACGGCGTGAATCGCTTTTTCTTGGCTTTGCATTGAGAAAGCTTCTTGATCTGCTCTTGGAATGGTATGCTTAGCGGCGATATTTTCAGCTGTAATTCCCATATGAGTTTTATCAAATGCATCGGTTAATCCATCTTGAATCATATGATCGATTACATTGAAGTCACCCATTTTTAAACCATCACGTGATTTTGCAGGAAGTAAGTAAGGCGCTTGGCTCATGGATTCAACACCACCAGCAACGATTAAATCTGCGATACCAGATGAAATGGAAACGAAAGCGTTAATCACGGATTTCATACCAGAACCACAAATCATGTTAACGGAGTAAGCTGGAATATCAACGGGAATGCCAGACTTAACAGCGATTTGACGAGCGATTCCTTGACCAAGACCAGCTGATAAGACGTTACCTATGATAACTTCATCAACTTTTTCGACTGGAATCTTGGTCTCACTTAATAATGTTTTTAAAACTTGTGTCCCAAGTTCAACGGGATGTAGATCCTTCATTGCACCCAAAAACATTCCAATTGGACTTCTTTTAGCCCCGACAATATAAACTTTTTGACTCATTTTAATACCCTCCATCAATATGCGCCTTATTAGGTTGCACTTAGTTTATCATAATATATGAATAAATATTCATATTACATTTAAATAATACTGAGAGTTAGCGTTTTTGTCAAGCGCTTTCACTCATTGTTATAATCGTGGTATTTATTTCGTGATTAAATTCACAAAGTGAATAATAATTCACTGAATAAATCAAGGTAATAAAAAGTGCTATTTTTCGCGATTTTTACTTGTTTTTTCATTTGAATTGATTTACAATAATCATGGGTGATTAATTTATGAATAATATCTCATATCGTTTACCAAAAACCAAGACTGGGCAAAAAACTTTTGACAAAATAATTCGTGCAGGTAAAAAATTATTTGCAGGTAATGGATTTCAAGCAACATCGATTAATGATATCATAGCGAAAGCCAGAGTTGCGGCGGGTACTTTTTATATTTATTTCGATAACAAGCTTGCATTGTATCTTTATTTACTAGATTTATACCGCACAAGCATTCGAAAAGCTTCTTCTAACGCGATTGTTGGTTTAACATCAAGACAAGAAATGGAACGTGAAGGATTAAAAGCTTTTATTCAATTTGTTAAAGCAGATCCTCTTGCCTATAAATTGATTTGGGAATCATTATTCGTTGATTTCACTATTTTTAAAGAATATTATATGCATTTCGCTGATTCATATATGTACCACTTAAAAAAATTCGTTGATTTGGGTGAAGTTAGAAATGATATTGATATTGAAACCGTATCTTATGTATTAATGGGTATCTCTAACTTTGTCGGTTTACAAATCTTATTCCGCGATAAAGTCACTGAACAAGAAATTGATTTTGTCGTTGATGAAGCGATGAAAATATTAGCAGCGGGATTATTTATTCAAGCACCTAAAAAATAAACTTATTTAAAAATTAAGAGAGTCGAACTTTTTTTTGAGTTCGACTCATTTTATTATTCGCGATTAAATTCTTCCACTGACCAAGGTTGTTTCTTAATGATTGAAACAATCTCGTCTTTTGATTTTGGTTGGCTGAAGTAATATCCTTGCATGAAGCGAACTCCTAAATCATTCATCTTCACAATCATGGTAGCGTCTTCAAGGCCTTCTGCGATAACAACTTTTTGTTTTTGTAAAGCGACTGCAATGACTCTTTCAATTTTATCTGCATCTTCAATTTGATTGATATAACGCAAAACGTCTTCTCTTGAAATTTTGACGATGCTTGCATTGATAGCTTGCATGTCTTTAATGATTTCGTATTGGTCGCCCATATCATCCATCGCAATTCTAAAGCCATAACGACGGAAATCTTGAAGATTATGAACCGCTACTGGATTTTTAATGACGGTGTAATAATCGATGATTTCTAGACAGAACACTTCGGCTTCTGTCTCATATTTTTTGACGATGTCATAAAATTGCTTCGCTACACCATCCATCATCAATTGCTTCGGTGATAAATTCGTTGAAATGAACATATCTTTGATTTGCATGACTTTTTTCCAGTTGATGTATTGAGAAACAATCTTTTCAAAACCCCAACTGCCAAACCACGTGATATCACCCGTTAAATCCATTACGTTTAAAAATTTTCCGGGAGACAAAATCCCCATCGTTGGATGATTCCATCTGAGCAAGGATTCAAGGCCGATTAATTTACCGGTTTTAATATCAACGATTGGTTGATAGTAAAGCAAGAATTCGTCGTTCGAAATTGCTTTTTTAATTTCATTGTAATAATTGATATTAAATTGTTCTTTTTCAATAAGTTCACTTGAATACATCGCAAATCGATTTTTACCTTGTTTTTTTGCAACATATAAAGCAACTTCAGCGTTCTTTAGTAATTGACTCGCTGTAATACCGTCATAGGGGAATAAAACGATACCGATTGAGGCAGTCATTTGCTCAGGTGTTTGTTTCAAAGGTTGACTGATGGTATCAAGCAAATTTTTAGCTGTTTCTGTAATAATATCTGTATCCGTTGCGTTTGGCATATAAAAAATCATCGAGTCGCTGTCATGTTTTCCTGCGATTGAATTTTTATCACCAAACTTACGGACCCTATTCCCTAGCTCTTCAATGATTTTATCAGCGAGTTGATCGCCATATCGTTCAGTAATCGAACGGAAGTTATCGATATCTAAATAAAAGAGCGCACTAACGGATCCTTCTTTTGCATTCATAATTTCTTGATCGATGAGCGCAATTAAATCTTTACTCTTTTTAGAAACACTTTTTTTTGTATCGATCAGACGACTCTTATCATTGTCATCTTTATCGATGTCTTTGAGCGCCTTTGCAGTTAATCGTTCTTCCCTAACTTGCTGGAATTCTTTCCTTACACTAATATAAAGAACGATAACAATACCAATCGTAATAAAAATGATGATGGCGGCCGTTAAGATTTCCATCGCAATTTCATCAGTGTTGACATCAGATAAAAAATAAGGTAATAACATAACGATCCTCCTATTCAATAAAATCTTTGCCAAAGACATCGACACGTTTTGCTTTGGCAACTTTATAAAATTGATCTACATATTCAATGGTGTCTTCAAAATCTAAAGGTTTAGAAAACATAAAGCCTTGATAAATATCACAACCGATTTGTTTTAAAAACTCATATTGTTTTCTTGATTCAACGCCTTCAGCGACAACCTTCATATTTAAATTATGAACCAAGTCGATGACCGAACCAACGATTGAATGATCTTTTTTTGAACTAAAGATACCGTCGATGAATGATTTATCAATCTTTAAAGTATCAAATGGCAATTTCCTTAAATACGCTAAAGATGCATTACCAGTACCAAAATCATCGAGTGCAATTCTCGCACTAATTTGATGAATGTAATTAATCGCATCTTCTAAAGCAATCGTTGAATCAATTAGCACACTCTCGGTAATTTCTAAGACTAAATATTTTGGATCAATGCCCGTATCATTAATAATTCTTTCAAGCATATCAACAAATTCTTTTTGTAAGATTTGAACGGGACTCACATTAATTGACATCACGAATTGCTTATCAAAGATTTTTGCCATCTCGACTTGTGAGCGACAAGCTTCTCTTAACACCCATTCGCCAATCGGAATAATTAAATGCGATTCTTCAGCTAAATTGATAAATAATTGCGGATTGATTTCCCCTAAAATCGGCGATTTCCATCTTACTAAGGCTTCAAAGCCATAGACTTCATTTTTGATATCAATAAGTGGTTGATATTGAAGATACATTTGATTGCGTCTGATTGCTTCTGGCATTTGTTCTCTGATTTGAGATGTATAATTGACTTCTTTTGTGATTTGGTCGTTATAGAAGACATACTTCATATTACCAGCTTGTTTTGCTTTAAAAAGAGCAGTATCACATTTTTTGATTAGTTCATCTACTTTTCTGCCGTCATAAGGGAAAACAGAAACGCCAACATTAATCTTGACGTCAATTTTCGTTTCTCTAACTTCGAGAGGATCACGGTATCCTTCTAAAATAATTTTTATGATTTTATCAACCGCTTCAAGGGTTGATATTTTTGGTAAGATGAAAAGAAAATCACTTCCACTGTTGGCGAATACTTTTTCTTTATCACCAACATATTTGACCAGTTTATCGGCGAATATTTTAAGTAATTCATCGCCAACTGCTTGACCACGTAACATATTAATGCTTTTCATGTTGACGATATCAATTAAGCAAAAAGCTGTTTTATCACTTGAAGAAGTCATCATTTGTTCAATTTCTTTATGACAAGCTCTTCGGTTTTTCATGCCGGATACGGCATCATAAACGAAGTTACGATATACTAAATTGACTTGTTCACCGATGTCTTTTGACATGGAGTTGATTGCTTCTGCGACTTCTTTTAGTTCATTCTTCTCTTCAACCTTCACTTCGACATCAAAATGTCCCAGTTTGATTTCATCGATGGCTTTCATGATATCATCAAGCGGTGATAACGTCTTTTTAATTCTTTTAGTTAATGTTATACCCATGATAATCAAGAAGATAAACATTGCGACAGCAGCACCAGCATAGGTTAATTCTAGTCCAAGATTCCAATCTTCTAACATTAAGAAAACCAATATAGCGATTAAGATAGCTGTAAATATCGCCACCATAAACAATGTTACACTAACAATCGTCGAAACAAGCCTATAATGTTTAGGCTTAATTTCTACGGTTTTAATTTTTTTCTTCTTATAGTATTTCTTGGACAAACATATCACCTTTATTTCTTTATTTTGTTACTAATTATCAAACCAAGTTCGAATTATATCAAATAATCCCCATGGTTTTTCTGTGGGTTGTGGCGTTTTGGGATACACATAGATTTCAAATGTTCTTGTCCTATTTCTAACAGATGAATTTATATAAAACACTTTTCCATCGACACCATAACCAAAATTGGGTAATTCATAAGTGTTTAGATCAAGTGCTTGATATTTAATTTTGTAATCATATAACTCATTACCGTAAGTATCAATCGGTAAAACCACATCGAAAGCGAAAAATCCAAATCTGTTTCGACCAAAGGTGTACCCATAACTAGCATCCGCAGTATAAACAAACTGATATATCTCATTTTGCACAGTTCCTTTAGCATCATAGAGTTGAATGTATGTGGTTGGGTTATAGATTGGGTTTTCGTCAATGATGAGTGGAACACCATCTTTCTCAACCTTATAACTGGTTGTTTTGATGATGATTGTACGATTTAAAAATTCATTACTTTCACTAAGTTTTGCTAAACTACAATCAGTTAGTGTAGAATCTGTACAATAGTTAATATTAAAGATTAAGCTGACGTTAAAAATCATATCAATAACCGAAACATAATAATAAATTTGTTGATTTTCATCTTCGGAAGTAGTACGATACTTAATTTGCACCAATTCATTTTCATTAGGCTCTTGCCCAGTTGCTGGATCAACATTGAAGTTTGCGATTAACCAATCCTTACCAAATTTTGTATCGTTTGTCACCAAATCAGTTACTAATACATCGAAATTTGCTTCATTAATTTCAGGCGTATATATCATCCCATAAGTTTCATGATAATACTCTCTAGCAACGGTTGCTCCTATTGGCAAATACTGTACTAAATAAGGACTATATGATTCCAATGGAATATTAGCTACATATCCATTAATAATAAAGTATTCCTCATTATTCTCTTTACTACCATTATAATCGATTCCAGCATAATATACTAATGGATTATAG
>CAYIYY010000031.1:0-9682 GCA_964367605.1 uncultured Candidatus Izemoplasmatales bacterium
CTAATCCCGCCAAGAAAGCCGTGAACGGTTCAATATCCTTGTTGATTTTGTATTCGTCAATATTCATGAAATATTCATTTCTAATGCCTTTGGTAATTGAAACTGGTAAAAAACCTTCTAATTCTAATTGATAATTCAATAATAGTCTTGCCAATCTTCCGTTTGCATCCATGAACGGATAAATTTTTAAAATTTCTAGATGCGTATATGCGGCCTTTCTTATTCCCGTAAGTTCCGGATTTGCCAGTTCTTGGAAATAATTATCCATTTTCTTAAAGATTTTCAAATACGTTGGTGGTACGTGTTTCGCCCCGAGAATAAATAAATCTCGCGTTCTGTAAACGCCGCCGGGGATGATATTATCGACTAAAACCTGATGCAAATCTTTGACAATCGGTTCCGTGATTTCTTGGCGGTTTTTAACGAGTTGATGCACTAACGATAAAGCATGATAATTGTTGATAATTGCTCTTCTGACAAGTTCATCTTTATCCGGGAATAAACGGGAATGGTCCTCCAACAAGAAGCAAACATCTTCAAAAGAAAAGTCTCCGTTATCAAATAAAGTCGATTCAAAAATATAAAGCTTGTCGAATTCATCTTGTAGTTCGCGAAGTCTTTCTTCTGTCATGGTTTTCTTCTTGTCAATTAGAAGCTGTTTGAGATCTTCAACCTCGTGCAAATGCATAACAATCACCTCGATTTTATATTATCATAGAAAACGCTTTCTTTCAAGCCACTAACTAAAAATTATGAGAAAAAAAAGCAACTTTAAAGTTGCTTCTTAAGCGTGGACGTTATCGTATGCAGTTTTAACAATGTCATAGATGACATCTTTTGGTAAATCGCCGTAATTGTTGGCTTTAAACCATAAGTTGTCTTTTGTTCCTTTATTCTTGGAAATGGTAGGATATTTAATAATCAAACGAATTCCCTTTTCAAGTTCGCTTCTAAAAGCCATGCGATAGTAATTTCCAAAGTTCATTAAAACAAGGAAAGGTTTTCTATCGACATAGAATGTGATTCTTTCATCAGCTAGTTTTGTGACAACATTTGGTAATTCACGAACATGGGCAACGAGTTGATCAAAGGCAGGATCAAGCGGTTTAAACATTTTGGGTTTTTCAATATAATATTCAATCGAAGAAACTTGTTTATCCGCATTGGCTGTTTTATTAAACTCTGGGTCAACAGTGACATCTTCATAAAGAATTTCAGTAGGATCTACATTATCTTCACCACTGATAATTGTTTGTTCTTTCGAAACAATCATTGTTTTATTGCCAGTTTCTTTTTGAACTGTAACATCTTTTTTAGCCTTAGCTGGTTTTTGAACCGGTTTATCAGTTATTTTTTCATCTTCTCTTAATTCTTTAACAGAAGTTTCAACGTCACCTTGGACATAATTTTTCTTAAGTTGTGCTGAGACTAAGATAAGGTGAATGATGTAAATAAAAAGAGCTACACCAATAATCAAAGGATAATTATAGGTATACATTGAAGTATAACGACCAGGATACATTGTATCCGTTGTGTTCTTTAAGAAATAAGCAGCAAATCCAGTTCCACCAAGCACTTCAAGCGATAACAAGAATAGCATTATTTTCTTAATTGGAGATCCCTTAACATAAGAACGAGCTGCAAAATATGCTAAGAAAACAATATTTAATAAAACGAAAGCTAAACCATAGAAAATTGCAGCGGTTAAATAAGTAAATTCAACACGGAAAACCATGTACCACATTAAAGCGATTGTATAGCCTAAATAGGCAATTGCAATCATGAAATTTGGTACGATTGTTACCAAAGCAACTGATCTTTTTACTTCACCATAATTATTTTGATTATGAATCGAAACAATTAGGAAAACCAATCCTAAAACGAACACTAACGCACCAATTCCACCTTTAATGTATAACTCAAAAGTTGTCATTTGTGTGAGTGGTAATCCCCATTGGGTCACATTATTCCAAGGTACAATTACTGCGCCAGCCAATAGAGTCGCGAGGATGAAAATCAGGTTAGCAAAAAATTTTTTCATAGGAGCCACCTCTTTTCTAATTCTTAATATGATTATATAACGATAAGTACTTAAAGTCAACAACACTGTATGGATTATTCACCGAAGAAAAAACAATTCATTAGCATGCGAATTTTTAATACAGATCATCATCTAAAAAATTCATATTTCCTTCTTAAAAGGTTCGCTTTTTCACTAAAATCAAGGTATATTTGGTGGTATTACCATCAGTTTAAATAACAAAATATTCATTTTAGACATTTTTTACTTTTCATAAAAACAGGGTGATTATTCGTATAATTTCGATAATTTTGTTTAAAATTGAGGCTTTTATCATTCTCAACAATGAATTTAGTAGTACATATATTGACAACAAAAATGAATGATGTTAATATGAGTTTAGAAAGCCTTTAGGAGGGGTGAATATGCAAGTACTGAAAGAATCCGTTAAAAAAGCTATTTTAACTGGAGCGGTTCAAGAATTTTTTGAAAATGGTTACCAAAACGCAAACATGCGTCGAATTGCAGACAGTGCCAATATTACTGTAGGAAATATTTATCGTTATTTCGATAACAAAGAAGATTTATTTAATGCAGTTCTGCAACCTGCAAAACGCGCAATTGATGACTTAGAGTCCTTCGATAAAAAATTGCACATTACACATATTGAAAATCAAAAAGAAGCAATTCAAATCGTAACTTATGTTATCAATGTTTTAAGACCTTACACCAAAGAAATTTTCATCATGATTTTCAATTCAAACGGGACACATTATCAACAAGTGAAATCACAACTCGAAAGTCTTGTGATTTCAAAAGTGAAAGAGTATTCTCCAGGAGTATTCTCTGACTACTTACTCAAAGTTGTTGCGTCAAGTTTCATCCAAGCATTATTCGTTGTTTTCAAGGATAATGTCAATGACATCAAGAAGATTCAAGAGATTATTATTCAATTAATCGTATTCTTCTTCCGCGACGTACAAAACCGTTTATTCTAAGATAATCATAAAGAAAACCCCTCAAAATCTTTGAGGAGTTTTTTTTACTCTAATTTTTCAAGAACCAATGTATCAATCTTTCCAATAATCGTTTTTGGCATTTTATCCAAATAGACAATCGATTTTGGTACCGCATATATTGATAATTCAGCTTTAATCCTTTGTTTGATTTCATCATCAGTCATTTTATTTTCTTCACCAGGTTTTAATGTAATGAATAACTTAATCATATTGCCGCGTTCTTGATCTTTAACTCCGATAGCAGCTACTTCTGATATGCCAGGCATCGCTGATACAAGCGTTTCTATCTCAGAAGGCAAGACGGGCATTCCTGAAACTTTGATGATTCGTTTCAAGCGTTGCTTAAAGATAATGTAACCTTCATCATCTATCTTTCCATAATCACCAGTCAATACATAGATTTTATCCTCTATTGTTTTAAAAGTTGAAGACGTTGCTAATTCATCATGAAGGTAGCCATTCATCCTTGTCGGACCTGATACGGCAATTTCTCCTAATGTATTGATAGGCAATGTTTCTTTTGTTTCTAAATCAACGATTTTGATGTTTATTCCTGGAAGCGGTTTGCCAACAGTGCCCAATTTTTGTTCAAATATCGTGTTTACTGCGCAGACAGTGACGACTTCGGTCAACCCATATCCTTCTAGCAGTTGAGCATGAGAATTATTATCGGCCATTACTTTGTTAAAACGTTCTTTAAGCGTTGGGCTGACGTAGTCGCCCCCCACAAAAGCCTGTTTTAAGTTTTTTAAATGTGGTCCAGCAAAATCATTCGTATTGAGTAATGCTTCAAATAATGTCGGTACACCAATCAGATAATTAATTTGATTCTTTTTTATCAAATTGATCGTTTCTTTCGCATTAAATTTTGGCATGAGAGTATCGACTCCGCCGTAAACTAACATCGCATGAACGCCCATACAGAGTCCAAAACCATGAAACATCGGAAGAACTGCGAGCATATGACGATTTTCAAAATCATGTTCATCTAAAATATATTCCGTTTGACTAGCTAAAGAATTGATAGAGAAATGCGAGAGTTCAATCGTTTTAGGCGTACCACTTGTACCACCGCTATGAAGATAAACTGCAGAACTCATAGGATCAATGGTTGCCATTTCGATATGACCGTTTTTCTCAATTAGTTTTTTAAAAGGAATGATTAAATCATCATATCGAATCGATGCTAAACGTTTTTTGTTAATGACTTTATAGCCGACTTTTTTTATTAGTCCAAAGGAATCGACAGGCGTGACTAAAATCAAAGGCACGTTTAATTCTTTTGTCATTAAATGATAGTTATCGTAAAAAGTATCAACAATCATCAGTAATTTCGACTGCGTTTCGACCATTTGCGTTTTTAACTGTTTGAAAGGGGTTAAAGGATGAACCATATGACAAATGGCTCCAAGCTTAATTCCTGCATAAAAAGCATAAATGACTTCAAACACATTTGGCATGCAAACTGTGATGACGTCACCTTTTTTTATCCCAAGTTGAGATAGTCCATATGCATTTTTATCAATATTTTGTAATAAATCAAAATAGGAAATACGTTTTCCCATGAATTGTAACGCGATAAAATTCGGGTTTTTATTGGCGCTTGAAGCAATGACTTCATATAAAGATTGATTGACGTTCATAGAGACCCCCACAACTTAAAATGCATATCCTAAAAAATAACCCACGATAAAAATAATACCCGCTAAAATCACTTGATGAGTAACAAAGATGACTAATGATTTTTGCCCAGCAAAAGTGAAGGGACGGTTCCATTTTTTATCCCACGCAGGTAATAAGCTCATTCTGTTTGCATAAAATACTTTTCCTATAACCGTTCCAATCATAATTACCCCGACATATGGAATAATCCCAAAGAAGTCAGCGCCATACCCTTTTAAGCCAATGATGATTTCCCAAAAATTCGACAATGTAACTGTATTGTAATATGAGACTCGGTCCCATTGAATGACTGCTCCAAGGCCAACAATAATCAAGCCTATCAATAAAATAAAAATATTATTATCCCACAGTTTACGTAAATAATAAATCATAAGTGTTCCAACCGCAAACATATGGATAATCCCAAAGAAAATGCCGATAGCTAAACCAGTGACTGATTCGAGTGTCATGGTGATAACTGAAATTATAACAGCAACAAGAAGCAATTTTAAGCCTCTTGATAGATTCGAACGACTGAAAGTAAAACTAATACCTGATACTAATAAAAATATCGCCACAAAAACCCAATGCCCATATTCGCGAAGTGTCGATGTCCAATAATCTTGGGCAAATTTAACCCAATTTTCAATGATTTCATTATTGACTTGATGATAATTTGAAAACCAGTATGGTAGACTTTTCAAATCATACATCAAATGATCCCAAACCATCATAATAATCGAGAATCCTCGCAAAAAATCCAATTCCCATATTCTTTTCGTTTTTGTCATGTCGATACCACCCTATATTTTATCAAATTATATTATATATAAGTCTCCTTGTCAAAACCTCATGAGATATTTAGCATTATTTTTCTATTTCACCAATAAAACCGATATCTCAGTCGTATATTGAGTGTAACAAAATATCAACTAGGAGATAACACAATGAAAAAATTAATAATTAGTCTCATGATGCTTGCATCGGTTATAACCATTGCTGCATGTTCATCTTCTCCCGCTGAAGTATTTGCAGCAAGTGATGACGTATTTGCTTTTCAAGCTATATCCGCAACTGAAATATTAGCTGTAGATCAAGCCAATCAAGAAATCGCTTTAGATTTAAGTTATACCTTATTAGAGGAAACTGATACGACGGAGGATGAACCTATCGTCGCAGACGAAATTGATATCTTAGATAAATATCTATCTATGATGGATTTATACCTTGGCGATAACAATGGTTTAAATGTATCCGTTGAAACATCAGATGATTTAGACTACGCTTATAAAGTCATTTTCACATCAAAGACTTTAAGCGGGGTTGATGCAACATACATCTTATATTATAACGAAGTTTTGTATGAAGAAAGTGATGAAACATCTGATCCAGTCACGACAGAACCTGAAACGACAGAAGATACAACGACAGAAACAAATCCGTTATCATTTAAAGAACAAGAAAAAGATAGACTTCGTGAGAAATCATTTGAATTTAACGATGACGAAGACGATGATGTTGTCTATGTTTTATCTGGTAAATTAATCATCAATGAAAATGAATATTTCCTTGAAGTGAAAAAAGTCGTTGATGAGGACTCTGAAATTTTAATATTAAGATCATGGATTGATCATGATAACTTTGTAAAAGTACGTTATCAATCTGAAGATGGTAAAATGAAATTCTTCTATGAAATCGTTGAAGAAGGAATCATCATTAACAAATCAAAAATCATGATTTTAAATGAAGATGGCAGACTGATGGCGAAACTTGATTTCGTTGAAGGGGATGCAAAAGGTCGTTATGAATTTAGAACGATTACTGAAGATAATGTCACTTACATTAAGATTAAATATAATACCGTTGATTTAGAAGGCAATGAAGAAAGAGGATTAATTCACATTACTGCAACCTTTGATGAATTAACCAATGAAACCACCTATGAATACACGGTAAGACCTGAAAACAATCAAAATAAAGAATTTAAGTATAATCATCGTCATGAAGATCATCGCGGTGATAGCTATCGTCCAGAAAATCCGGGAATGCGTGGTTAATATTTAATGCACTGTTAATGCCATTTGATAATTATGATATAATAGTCATCGAAATGAGGTGGTGACATGCCAAACTTCGATGACTATATCGAACGGCTCAGACACAAAGACAATGAAGCTTTTGAGTATATCTATGAACATTCTAAAAGAGGCGTCTACGCCATCATTGTCGCAATTGTAAAAGACCGTCAAACCACTGAGGATCTAATGCAAGACACCTATATCAAGATGTTAAAAAATATAAATCAGTATCAAGTGGGTCGCAATTTTAACGCGTGGATAACTCAAATCGCTAAAAATACCGCTTTGGATTATTATCGAAAGCATCAAAAATCAAGATTAATCGATCCCGTTGATGATATCAATATCATTGATAGGGAACAAACCAATGATCATCAAAATGATTATACATTAGAAGAAATGGTGAAGTCCCTTGATACTGAAGAGCGAGAAATCGTTTTACTACATATTGTATCTGACATGAAATTTAAAACAATTTCAGAAATCGTTAATAAACCACTTGGAACAGTCCTATGGATCTACCAAAAAGCTTTAAAGAAAATAAAAAAATCATTAAGAGAGGAGCCATCATGAGAAACAAAGACGTGAAAATGCTTATTAAAAAAGCAGCATTAAAATCAATGCCTGAAGTTATTGATAAAATTGACCTTGATCTTGTGATGGATGATTACATTGAACGTCCTCTCAAGAAATCTACAATTTCATTTAATTTTACGAAGATATTGAAATTTGCAAGTCTCATTCTTTTATTGAGTATTACTTCGATTTTTATCTATCAACAATTACAAAATCCAAGTTCTGAAATTATGGCTATGGAGACAGAAGCTGAACTTATCGGCTTCCCTGCTATATCGGGTGCAACGCTTCTTGATGAATTATCATTAAGTGAAATCTCAATGGATATCGCATTACCATTAGAATTGATGCCTCAAACAACCTTAATAGAAGACGAATTAACCGAATTCAATCGTTATATGATGGCAATGGAAACCATGATTGGTGATAAAACGGGATTGTCTTACGTAATTGAAGATATCAATACAAATCAGTATACAAAAAAAATTGTTTATTCTACTACAGATTTGTTAGGAAATTCTCTCGAATATAGTTTAATGTATCATATGGAACTGACCAACAGTGAGACGAATGACTATACGCTAAATGGCTTAATAACGATTGGAGAAAATGATTATTTATTGGAAGGCTCACTTAGAAAAAACGACAAAGTGTCGCAAGTTCGTTGGAAAGTGATGTTGGATGAAAATACGTTCGTTCGTATCGAAGATATGAGCACAGATGCGATTCAACAATTTAGATATTCAACTTTTGAAGATGGGGTTCAAACCCGATCAGTTCATATGAGACTTAGGTTGGTCAACAATAAGATTTTAGGCACACTTGAAACAGAATCAAATGATGTAACTGTCAGTTATCAAATGAACCGCAATCGTCACATGAATTCAATTGATACGGTTGCCATTCAGTATACTTATAAAAAAGGAAATGTCACTGAAAGCGGCGACATCGATGTCAATTTAGAAGAAACAAATGAAGGTCAATATGAATATCGCTATCTTATCAAAATGATGGGTTCAAATACGGTCATTTCAGAGTATCGAGGTCCTCGTGATGATTTTTCTAACAAAGATTCAAACCCAGGAAATAATCATAACCCACATTCAAACGATAACAATTCGCATGGAAATGGTGGTATGTAGCGAAATAGGCGTCAAGAGATAACAAATCAAATCTAAATATAAAACTGTCATTCAGCGATAACGTTGAAATGACAGTTTTTTTTAGTGATGATGATGTCCTTGGAGATGATTATCTTCAACTTGATTAATGGGATCACAATCAGGATTTAAACATAACTCGTCACATTCGAGTTCGATCGTCGCATGATGAATCCCGTTTTCGCTTAAAACGTGATGAATCCATTTTTGTTCCTCTACAATATGTTCTTTTTCAAGATCACTTTTCATTACAACATGGAGGGTCATGAATATGAGATTTCCTTCGAGTGTCCATGTATGAACATGATGAATTTCTTTAATGTTAGTATTTGATTTTAATATTGTTATTATCTTTAAGACATCAATCCCTTTAGGCGATTTTTCAAGAAATATTTCAAAGATGGCTTTGATGTTCTTATATACATGCGTCAAGATATAAAGGGTAAATACAATCGAAAGGATGGGGTCTAATACAGGTACATCCCAAAAAAACATGATAATGGATGAAATAAATAAAGCTATCCAACCAGCCACATCTTCAAAAAGATGAAGACTAACCATTTTTTCATTTAGTGAGTGTCCTTTAGCAGTTTTTAGTGCGGCGATACCATTGATGACAATGCCGAGAACGGCAAACCCAATGAGCCAAGGAACTTTAATTGTCTCGGGATTCATAATCCTTGGAATTGCTTCAATGATTAAGAATATGGAGCCTGCTATCAAAACTAAAGCTGATATTAATCCTCCCAATAGTGAGTAACGTGCATAACCATAGGTATAGAGAGTGTCGGGTTTCTTTTTTGATTTTTCATTTAAGAACCACGAAAGGCCTAATGAAATTGAATCGCCGATATCATGAACTGCATCCGATAGCAAGGCAATCGAATTGGTAAAAAGGCCTCCAATGACTTCAATAACAGAGAATCCAAAATTTAATATAAAAGCCGTTCTTAATCGGTTTTCAGATGATTTTTTTGTCAAAAATATCCCTTCTTCCTTCCATAATTTTACAATACAATGAAAAATATTACAATGAATCAACCTTGTAATGATTACTATAAAATATAAATATAAATAAAAAAGGTCCTTTAAAAGGACCCTTGATGATCAACTGGTACCAGTGGTCGGACTCGAACCGACACGCTTTTAACGGCAATGGATTTTGAG
>CAYIYY010000032.1:0-9412 GCA_964367605.1 uncultured Candidatus Izemoplasmatales bacterium
AAATATAGTATAATAGATGACAGGTGATAAAAATGACTCATAGAAACTTAACAAGACCCCTCATGATTGGAAATCTTCAAATGGGTGGTAATGATCGAATACTCATACAAAGTATGACAACGACAAAAACAAAAGATGTTGAAAGCACGATAAGACAAATTTATGCCCTTGAAACCGCAGGTTGTGAAATTGTTCGGGTCGCTGTTTTAGATATGGAAGATGCAAAAGCGATTGGATTAATCAAAAAATTAATTCATATTCCTTTGGTCGCAGATATTCACTTTGATTACCGATTGGCTTTAGAAGCAATTAAACAAAATGTCGATAAAATTAGAATCAATCCAGGTAATATCGGTTCTGATGACCACGTAAAATTGGTCGCAGATACTTGTAAAGCAAAGAATATTCCAATTAGAATCGGTATTAATTCAGGTTCGCTTGAACAAAGTATTCTAGAAAAATACGGTTCTCCTACACCTGAAGCGATGATTGAATCGGCGAAGTATCATGTTGGATTATTAGAAAAATTTGATTTTTATGATATCGCCATTTCATTAAAATCGACCGATATGGTTTCAACCATTAAAGCTTATGAATTAGCGAGTGAAATCTTCCCTTATCCACTTCATTTAGGGATTACTGAAGCTGGTACAGTGGTAGGAGGAACAATTAAGAGCGCAGCTGGTTTAGGTGTCTTAATTTATAAAGGTATCGGTTCTACCATTCGGGTTTCTCTAACGGCAGATCCCGTTGAAGAAATCAAAGTCGCAAAAGAATTATTATCGAATTTTGGATTATATAAAAAACCAAAATTGGTCAGTTGTCCGACATGTGGACGGATACAATATGACATGATTCCAATTGCGACTGAAATTGAAAAATTTCTAGACACCATTGATAAAGACATTACCGTTGCAATCATGGGATGTGCCGTCAATGGACCTGGCGAAGCAAAAGGTGCTAATATTGCGATTGCGGGAGGTAAAGCGGAAGCATTACTTTATGTCAACGGCGAAAAAATCAAGAAAATAAAACAAGCTGAAATTGTTGAAACTTTAAAACAAGCGATACTTGATTATTAATTCAAAGTGCCACCAAAAAATTGGTGGCACATTTTTTATGCAATTTTCACAATTACCTTTTCTAAATCAGTTCTTGAAGCGACTTCTACAACCGATACAATCAGAAGCATTAATATCATAAATTGAGGCATTAAATAGACGTTATCAACTAACCCGTGTGCATGAGCACCTAAGAGCGCAGCTGCTAAGAATAAATTTTCAACTTTGAATTTTCCAAGCGTAATTCTAAATTGTTGAAACAACTGAATGACAAGTGATATAGACCCTATAATACCCATCGTCGCTAATACATGGAGGAAAGTATTATGATACATGTTATAATCGCGCGTTCCTTCACGAGCGAAAATACCTGCACCAAATAACGGATGTTCTTTAAATTTAGCCAGTGCATCGAGCCATATTTCAATTCGACCGGTATCATCTAGCAACAAGACGCTAAACCGTTCAAAAAGAGCCGAAAATAAGTTTAGACCCGCCCATACAATACCAGCAAAAACAAGGGCAGTCACAACGACTAATACAAGAATTTTCCACCAACGGTGTGATTTATAAAGCGTCATGAAGACTAAAATCGGAAATAACCCGATGAACGCAACAATGCCGCCTCTAGAAATTGTAAAGAGCAACATTAACATTTGAAAAATCGCAACGGGAATCCAAAAATACCCATATTTGGCCGTTCTGATATAGTAGAATGTGATTGAAATAAACATAATTAAATAAGTAGCGACGTAATTAGAAATACCCCAGCCAAGATTAATGAGTTTATGTTCAACGGCGTAAACAACATCTTCGACTTTAAGGTAAAAAAGAAGTGTTTCTAAACTCACTAAAATACCGAGAATTAACATTAGTTTCATTAAATAAGCGATATGATTGCCTTCTAGCGTATTCACATAAAATAAGTAAAATAAGGCATATAGTAAGCCAACGGATGCATAGAACCAATAATATAGCGATAACTCTTTGGCATTAATGCTTGATAATAACATGGCCACAAACATGATTAAAACACCGATAAGCATTTTGCCTTTAACAAATTTGACTTTGTAGATAATGCTATGAATAATCATGCCCCCAACGATTGAAACAGGGGTTAAGTAAATAAATAAAGGGGCAGTATCAAATGACCAATTCGTTTGTGACACCATAAAAAGGGCATTGAGTAATAAAGGAATGGTGGGCATCGGATCTTTAAATAAAACAAAGACTAAAAATAACATAACTAAAACAATTGGAATCCCAATGTGTTCAAAATTATTGTTCCATATAAAGAGTGTAAAAGTACTCATGAGTACTAAAAAATAGGTTGAGTAGGTAAAACCGATTATTTTTTTCATTAGTATCCTCACTAGTCTATCAATATCTTACCAAAAATGAGGAAAAAAGTCACGATTTACTGTTGATAATAAAATATTACTTTTTCACAATAAATCGTTGGTTCATCGGTAAAAAGTCTTTAGTTCCAGGTTCTTCGATAAGACTACCAAAAGGCATTTGAGCAATTAGTTTCCATGCCTTTGGCACATTAAAAGCCACTTTAACTTCTTCTTCAATGAGTTCAGTATAATGCTGTAATGACGCTCCATATCCGAGTTCGGTTAATACCAACCAAACATTTGATTGTAGCATTCCCGTTTGTTGCTCAACCCAATTTTCAATATTGTGTCGATATAAAGGAAATTTATCTTCTAGATTTTTTGTGATTTCTATATGATCAAAAAAGAGAATGGTGCCATAGGCATCATCAAACGTTTTGATTTTATTACTCGTTTTTGGAAACTGTGTCTCTGGAACTATTTTTCTTAAAGACTCTAACACAATCTCCCAAAGTTGGTGATGTTGTTCGCCCAGTAACAACATGGCAGTTTGACTTTGGGCATTGAAAGAACTAGGCGTATGTTTGATAGAATCATATAGCGCCTTTTCTAGCACTTCATCTGACACCACTTTGTGATTTCCTAATAACCGGTGTGATCTTCTTTTGATAATTGCATCTATAACGTTCATGGATTCCTCCTAAATAATTAGTTAACATCTAAAGTATATAAAAAAAGACCGTTCAAATCAAACCAAACGCATTAAAAAAGACCGGCGTGGCCGGTCTCATAAATCTATATTATCGTTACAAAGACATTAATAATTTGTTTTAAGATATTGTTATCATAGAGCCATTTCGATAGCCTAAAACCTTCTACACCCAGTTGCATGTCATTTTGGACGAAAGTTCCAATCGCTTCATTGATAGCTGGAATGGTTAATACTAATCCTAATACAAATAATAAGATAAAGATTGCAAGTCCGACTTTTACAATTCCAAATAAAAGGCCAAGGACTTTATCAATTTGCTTAATAACAGGAATACTTGCTATCATTTTAGCTAAAATCTTAAGCAAGAAGAAAACAATCATCGATCCAAAGAACAAAACGATAAAGGATATGACTAATAATGCCAAACTCTTAATAATGGGTGTCATCGTATCAACCAAGGTCGTTGACATGGTTTCAACGTCAATAGCACTTGCAATCCACTCAATCATAAATCTTGGTAAGTTCATGCCATCAAACGCTTGTTCTACGGTTTCTAATCGGTTTTCATAGGTGAATTCAGCGGCGAAGATCGAAGATCTTGTTAATAAATAATCATATATCTTAATGCCAATGGATTCGCCAATCCATTTATCTAAAACCGTGGAAAAAGGACGAGCAAGGATAATCGAAGCAATGAGACCAAAAAGGCTTGAAGCCATTTCAACTGCTTTAACTATGAATCCTTTCTTCCATCCAAAATAAGCAAATAATAATACAGCGACAACGATAACAACATCAATAACACCAAACAAGTTAAATATGTTCATAATTCATCCCCCAATGGATTGACTATTGATTTTCTTTCAGGTAATCCTTGTAAGTAAGAATCATTTTCTTCGCAGCGTATACTTCATCAATCCGAGAGATTGGCGTTGTATGAGGGGCAAGTTTCATCATTTGCGGATCCGTCAGTGCTTCTTTAGCAACTTTCTTCATCACTTCAATGAAACTATCTAACGTTTGTTTCGATTCCGTTTCTGTGGGTTCAATCATGATAGATTGATGGAATAATAACGGGAAGTAAATCGTCGGTGCATGTACGCCATAATCAAGCAAACGTTTCGCAACATCCAACGTCGTGACACCTGTTGATTGATCTTTTAAACCATCAAAAACACATTCATGCATCGAGAACCCTTTAATAGGTAAATTGAATTCTTCTTCTAAATGAACTCTAACATAGTTGGCATTGAGTGTCGATAGACAACCGACTTGTCGTAAGTTCTCTTTGCCAAGCGTCATGATGTAAACATACGCTCTAAGCCATACTTTGAAATTACCATAAAAGCCTGAAACAGAGCCAATTGAATCTTTATTCCAATCTAAGAAGTAATGATTATCTAATTTTTTGATTTGTGGATTTGGTAAATAAGGCACTAAGAATTTTTTTACGCCAACTGGTCCTGATCCAGGTCCGCCACCACCATGCGGTGTTGAGAAGGTTTTATGAAGATTGATATGCATGATATCAAATCCCATATCTCCCGGACGTACTATGCCTAATAAAGCGTTGAGATTTGCGCCGTCATAATACATTAATCCCCCAGCTTCATGAACAAGACGAGAAATTTCGATAATGTCTTTTTCAAAAATACCTAAAGTATTGGGATTAGTCAGCATCATTCCGGCTACTTCATCTGATAAAGCCGCTTTTAATTGTTCTAAATCAACGGTTCCTTCTGGTGTAGATTCAATTTCGATAATATCAAATCCGCAGATGGTCGCACTGGCAGGATTTGTTCCATGAGCAGAATCAGGAACGATGACTTTCGTACGTTTGAAATCGCCTCTTTGGAGATGATATTCTTTCATAATCATTAATCCCGTTAATTCGCCATGTGCACCCGCAAATGGATTAAGGGTGTAGGAATGTAATCCAGAGATTTCTGAAAGCATGGATTGAAGTTCATAATAAATACGTAAAATTCCTTGCGTATCCGAAGATGTTTGAAGCGGATGAATGCTATTGAAGGCTTTCATCGCTGCGATTTCTTCATTGATTTTGGGATTGTATTTCATCGTGCATGATCCTAAAGGATAAAAACCGGTTTCAACGCCAAAATTCTTATGAGAAATATTGGTATAATGACGAATGACATCAAGTTCAGACACCTCAGGTAATGCTGGTGCGTCATTTCTTAACAATGAAGCGTCAAGATTAGTTAGGTTATATCCAGATATTTCTGAGTTAGGAAGTGTATATCCAACTCTACCAGGAACTGATATTTCAAATATTAGATGGTCGTAATTTTTCATGATAGACCTCCTAATAACGTAACTAAGTGATCAATTTCTGCTTTAGACCGTTTTTCTGTCACACAGAAATTGACAACGTTTTGATATTTCTCGTCAAAATCACCTAAGTTTACAGCCCCAAAAATGCCGTGGTCTGAAAGATGTTTTTGAACCATTTCAACATTCAAATGTGTATGTAGTACGAATTCTTTTAAGAATGGTTTGTTAAATACCGGTTTGAATAAGCCCGTAGCGATGAGTTGATCGTATAAATAATGTGCCCCCATGTAAGAGAGTTCATTGACTTGTTTTAATCCCTTGGGTCCCATTAAACTTAAGTATACGGTCGCATATAAGGCTAGTAGTGATTGATTCGAGCAAATATTGGAATTGGCTTTTTCACGTCTAATATGCTGCTCTCTCGCTTGTAAAGTTAACACAAAAGAACGGACATGATTGCGGTCAAATGATTGTCCACAAATACGACCAGGCATTTTTCTAACATGTTGTTTTTTCGTCGTTAGATAACCTAAATAAGGTCCACCAAAAGCAACTGGCATCCCTAAACTTTGACAATCGCCACAAGCGATATCAGCATCTTCTTCACCTGGCGTTTTTAAAACTCCTAAAGCAGAGATATCACCATTGATGATAAATACGGATTGATTATCATGGATGAGTTTTGAGAAACCATCATAATTTTCGATAATACCAAAGAAATTAGGACGTTGAACGATAACGCCAGCGATGGTGTCATCGAGTTTGTTTTTCAATGTTTCTACATTGACTGATCCTGCTTGACTTTCAAGGATATCGACTTCTAATCCTTTATATTTGGCATACGTTTTAACAACGCTCATAATATTAGGATTCACAGTATCAGACACTAAGACTTTCTTACGTTTGGTAATTGCTTCTGCCATGAACATTGCTTCAGCAGTTGCGGTTGGGCCATCATACATCGAAGCATTAGAAACTTCCATGCCCGTCAACGAAGCAATCATACTTTGGTACTCAAAAATATACGTTAAAGTACCTTGAGATATTTCTGGTTGATAGGGGGTGTAAGAAGTTAAGAACTCTTGGCGAGAAACAATGTGATTGATGACACTTGGTTCATAATGATCATAAGCTCCAAGTCCCGAAAAAATCATCTTGCTTTGATTTAATTTCCCGAGTTCTTCCATATGCTTTCTTAACTCGATTTCTGATAGCGAGCTAGGAATTTGATAATCTTGATTATACCGGACAGCAGAGGGTATCACTTGAAACATTCGCTCAGTATCTTTAATGCCGAGCGATTGTTTCATTTGTGTTAAATCTGCCTCCGTATGAGGGAAGTATTTAAACATAAGGACCTACTTTGCAATGCCTCTATAAGCTTCAGCATTTATTAAACTATTAAAATCTGATTCATTCGTGTATTCAACTTTAATTAACCAGGATGCAAATGCATCTTTGTTAATCAATTCTGGTTCACCAATTAAATCCTCATTCACTTCAACAACTTTACCTGATACTGGACAAATTAAATCTGAAGCGGCTTTAACAGACTCAACAGCGCCAAATTCTTTGCCTTTCTTGACATTTGCTCCAACTTCAGGAAGATCAACGAAAACAACATTTCCTAATTGTGCTTGGGCAAAATCAGTAATTCCAATCACTGCTAATTTGCCTTCTTTTTTTGCCCATTCATGACTTTCAGCGTAAAAAAACCCTTCTAATACCTTGCTCATTTTAATAGATCTCCTTTATTTTTTATAATTTTTCTTAACAAATTGTTTATTGCGAACAAATCCAGGAACATGTTTTGTGCGGATTTGTACTGTAATTGGAGTATCAAGTGCAGCATATTTTGCATCAATTAAAGCCATTGCGATGGGTTTTTCAGCTGTAATCGAAAGATAACCCGTTGTAATCACACCAATTTGGGTTTCACCTGAAAATACGGGATAACCTTGTCTTGGGATTGCTTTTTCTGTCAATTCAATGCCAACGACTTTTTGTGTCAATCCATCCGCTTTTTGTTTAAGAAGTGCGTCACGTCCGATAAAGTTGCCTTTATCCAATTTTACAAACATGCCAAAACCGGCTTCAAGCGGTGTAATTTTATCACTAATTTCATGACCATATAACGGTAATGCGGCTTCAAATCTTAAGGTATCTCTTGCGCCTAAACCACAAGGTAAGACTTCGCCTGATTCATATAAACGATCCCATACTAAATTAATAGCGATATGATCCCCATAGATTTCAAAACCATCTTCTCCTGTATATCCAGTACGAGAAACTAAGATGTCATGGTCTTCAAAAATTGCGTTTGTGAATTCAAATGCACCAAGGGATGATAAATCGATATTTAAGATTCTTTTGACAATATCTTCTGTTGCAGGTCCTTGAACCGCAACTTCTGAATAATCATCTGAATGATTTGATATTAATACATCAAATCCTTCGCTTTGTTCTACAATCCAGTGGTAATCCTTCCCAACATTGGAAGCATTCACAACGAGTAAAAAAGCTTCATCTGAATACTTGTAGGTAAGCAAATCGTCAACGACCGTTCCGTTTTCATATAACATTAAGCCGTAGACAACTTTCCCACTTGGTTTGGATTTCAACTCATTGGTGGTAATGTATTCGACGAATTTAACAGCATCCGTCCCCTTGACATAAATCTCGCCCATATGAGAAACATCAAACATGCCTGATTTTGTTCTTACTGCCGTGTGTTCTTTGATAATGCCTTCATATTGAATTGGCATTAAATAGCCGGCAAATGGTTCCATTTTCGCATTCAAAGACACATGTTTTTCATATAAACTGGTTTTTAATACTTCTTCCATTTTCTGTCACCTCTATAGTGTAAATTATATCATAGGATATACTTGGTTAAAACAATATCTTAAGGAAATCCTCTTCTGTGAGATTCATGACAAAATCACTTAATTTAATCGTTGATAATACTTTTGAAAAAGCTTCTTTATTAAACTGAACATGATGAAACTTATGGAGGAGATAGTCTTGATCTCCTAAGAGAAAGTAATCTCCCATCAAATTTATTTTCTTAACTTTATTATTTTTTAGTTCGATGCGAAATTCTAAATATCCAGCTTTGACATAACCTTGTTTTACGACACTGTAACCTGGATTTTTGCCAAAAACAAATTCTTCAGTTAAGTACTCTTTTTCGATTTCTTCAATTTTGATGATATCTTCAGTTGATAATGTTATTTGTTCATCCACGAGATGTTGCTTCATATAAGCTTTAAATGTTTCAATATCGATGGTTAAATGATCTGATAGATTCGTTACACGCTTTCTGACTGAATCAATGCCTTTACTTTCAAGTTTCGCAGTGACAGGAGTAATCGCTTGCGTCATCACCGAGAAATCAGTTGCGAATAACATGGTTCCATGAACGATTGAACGGTCTTTGACCTTATAAAATGCATTTCCTGAGACTTTCATACCATCAATCAAAATATCATTACGGCCTGAAAATTCAGCGTTTAATCTTAATGATTTCAAAACGGTAACGACTTTACCCAAATAATTATCAAAAACAAAATCCTTATTAAAGTTCGGTGTAATAAAAGAAAACATGATATTTGAAAAATCAGAGTAAACACAACCGCCCCCTGATTTGCGTCGATACATCATAATATTGTTTTCACGAACATAGGGTAAATTAACTTCATTTTCAATCAATTGGTTTCTTCCAAAAATGACGGAAGGCTTTACTTGCCACATAAAGAAATATTCATCTTTTGGAAAATTTAATGCTAAATATTCTTCCGTCGCTAAATAAAAAGAGAGTCGTTTAATATCCTCAAAAGGATAGTTTACATATTTCAATCAAATCACCTCATGCTTATTTTACCACAGACGAAAAAAAGAGAGTAGAAAATCTACTCTCGAGCCAAGAAATCTTTGATCCGTTTTTCAACTAATCCCGCCAAGAAAGCCGTGAACGGTTCAATATCCTTGTTGATTTTGTATTC
>CAYIYY010000033.1:0-9262 GCA_964367605.1 uncultured Candidatus Izemoplasmatales bacterium
TATTTAATGAGTTCACATCCCGGTTCAACTTTAAAAGATGCAGTTATTCTAGCAGAATATATCCGTGACATGGGATATAATCCCGAACAAGTTCAAGATTTCTATCCAACACCTTTGACTTTATCGACAACGATGTATTATACAGAACTTGATCCCAGGACGATGGATTATGTTTTCGTGCCGAAAACCATGCATGAGAAAGCGATGCAAAGAGCTTTAATTCAATATCGGAATCCAGTCAATTATGATCTCGTAAGAGAAGCATTGATGTTAACTGGAAGAACCGATTTAATTGGTAATACCCCCGAGTGTTTAATTAAAAATCGAAATAAAGGAAAAATAACCATGCTGATTCAACCTTTTGAGACGACAATTTTTCTTGATTCAAATTTATCTAATCCTTCACAATTTGATTTATTAAAAATCATGCAAAAAGGATTACAAGATGCATCCACATTTCACGCTGATGTCATTGGATATGGAGCGAAAGAATTAGATCCATTGAATGTATTTTGGGCAGTCGCTAGACTCAGGGTTAAAATCATTTCTTCCCTAAAAAACCACACTCAATATCGGATTTTAACGTGGCCAAACCCTTACGATATTGCCGGAATTGACCGGAATTATCAAGTATTTGATGAAAACAATGTATGCGTCATTGAAGGAATGGGTAAATGGGTCATAGTTGATAAAGCAAAGTTTTCCTTAATTAGACCAAAAGATTTTGTATTAACTAAAGATCAAGTGAATACATGCCAAGATAAGGTGTTTGTAGACGGTTACTTGCGTTTTAACAAGACGGTTGAAATCTTACAAGCAAAAGTTCAAAGAACTGTCAAATCGTCTGAAATCGATCAAAACAACCATGTTAATAATGTGATTTATTTAGATTATGTTGCTAATGCGGTTGAAGTGGCTATGAATCAACCCATACAAATTTTTGAATATCAAATTAATTATTCGGAGTCATTGTTTTTGGAAGAGGGTTTTACAATGGAAGTTACCCAAGACTTTAACACGTTATATATCACCACTTATCGTGACCATGATCATAAACTTGTATTTCAATCAATTATAAAAAAAATGTAGGACAAGTCACATAACTTGCCCTACTTTAATTCTTCTTGATGTTGCTTTAGAAGAATCAGTTTTTCCATTTACGGTACGTCCAACAATTAAATATTGTGATTATCCGAATCTCTTCATTAACAAACACGACAAGAGTGATAGATTCAAAACTTCTGCGCATTTCGTGACTCGATGTTATATAAGTTATGCAGATAAACTATTTTACTTTTACATCACCACATCTAACAATATTATAAGATAAAAAAACGATTCACAATCCATATCAAATAATGATAACATTTTCATCGTTATTGATATATCAAGCATGCGAAAAAATTGGACATTTATCACTAAATTGTGTATAATACAAGATAGCATTTGGAGGTAAGAAATGAGCGACATTTTTATAAAAACAAAGCACTTTATGCCAAATGATTATAAAAAAACGATATTTGACATTGACTTTCCATCACTTAAGAGTCAAGGAATTGAAGGATTGTTAATTGATGTTGATAATACACTCATTCCTTATGACGAAGTCGTTCCTTCTCAAGAATTAATCGTTTTACTTGATAAGATTAAAACTTTAGGATTTAAAATTATGATCATTTCAAATAATCATAAGCCTAGAATTAAAAAGTTTTCAGAAATTATTCAATGTCCGTTTATTGCTCAAGCTAAAAAACCATTAAAAATAGGTTTTAAAAAAGCAATGAAATCTTTGAGTATCTCTGATAATAGCAAAGTATGTGTCATTGGTGATCAACTGATGACTGATATTCTTGGTGCAAACCGTACGGGTATTAAATCTATCTTAGTCGATGCGATTCAAAGAAATAATGAGAAATGGTTTACGCGAATGAACCGTCGATTCGAAAAAAGAATGCTAAAACGAATATCAAAAAAATATCCTGAGTTTTATCAACAATTAAGACTTGTCGAAAAGAGGTAATGCAGATGGATGAATTATATTGCAGCGGATGTGGCGCAAAAATACAGACATTAGATCGACATGCTCCTGGGTTTATGACTGAAAAAGTATTATCGGAAGCCGATTATAAAAAACTGTTATGTCAACGCTGTTTCCGCATTAGAAATTATAGTGACGTTATAAGTGTCAGTGTTTCAAATGACGACTATTTAAATGTCATTAACCAAATCAGTAAAGAAAATGCACTCATTGTTAAAATCGTCGATATTTTCGATTTTTCAGGCTCTTTTGTTCCTGCAATCAAACGCATTACGGGTAACCGTGATGTGATTCTAGTATGCAATAAAATGGATTTGTTACCCAAAAATGTCAAATATGACAAGATCTTAGGTTGGGTAAAATCAATGTTAGCTAACGAAGGATTCTCAGTCTTAGACTCTATTTTAATTTCTGCCAAGTTTGGTAATTATTTTGACGAATTGATGGAATTAATTTATAAACATAAAGGAAATCGAAATGTTTATCTTGTTGGTTCGACCAATGTGGGTAAATCTAAAATAATCAATCAAATATTAAGACGTTATTTCGGTAGAGAAGCTGATGTTGTTACTGTTTCATCTGCACCAGGAACAACCATTGGAATGGTAGGTTTTCCCTTAAAAGATGGTACCATGATTTTTGATACGCCTGGGGTCATCAATAAGCATCAATACACGCATTATTTAACGCGTCCTTCTTATAAATTAACAGTACCTAAAAAGGAAATCAAACCATTAGTATTTCAACTCAATGAAGGTCAAACTTTATTTTTTGGCGGGTTAGCGAGATTAGATATAATCTCTGGTGAAACCGGAGATAGAATCAATGTCGTGACCTATTTTGCCAATACCGTCAATGTGCACCGGACAAAAACTGAAAGAGCTGATGAACTTTACGATACAAAACTATACACATTGTTAACGCCACCTTTTAATGAAGAAGAAAAGGTTCCAAAATGGATTTTCCATGATTTTAAGATTCGCGATAATTTGAAATATGATATTGTCTTTTCTGGTCTTGGTTTTGTGACATTAAGAGGACCGTTTAATATTAAAGCATATGCGCCATTCGTCGTTGGTGTATATATTCGCCAAGCGATTATTTAAATGCTTAATTTTATTCAAATAGTACCCATTGTTGAATCAAAACTGGGTTTAAGTAGTCGCATGAGTCATACCATGCAGGTCGTAGAAACCGCAGTAAAACTGGCGCATATATATCACGCCGATGTGGAAAAAGTAAAAATCGCTGCAGTCCTTCATGATGTGACGAAACATGAAACTGATGAGTATCATCAATCGTTAATCGAATCTTATTTCGATATCGATACTTATAAAAAATGGCCAAAACCAATTTGGCATGCCCTATCAGCCGTTGTTTTTGCTAAAAAAATAATCAAAATTGATGACATAGAAATATTAAATGCCATAAAGTATCATACTTCAGGTAGACCCAAAATGTCATTAATAGAAAAAATCATATTTGTAGCTGACTATATTGAACCAACACGAAAGTTTGATAATAGTACGATTAGAAATTTAGCTTATAACAATCTAGATAAAGCTTTAGCTACCATTTTGAAATCCCAAAATGACTATTTAACGTCAATGGGAGAAATACCAGTTTCAGAAGAAGTAGAAGCTTTGCATTATTATCAACACCTATTGGAGGAAAAGAATGTCAGTAACACTTAAGAAAGTAGTCACAGCACTTGATGATTTAAAACTAAAAGATATTACCATATTTGATTTTCGTGGGTATTCACCACTCTTCGATTATATGGTCATTGCATCTGGTTCATCTGAAAGACAAGTGCTGGCTTCTATCAATCATATTTATCAAGCAGTTCCAGAAATCAACGCTAAAATCGAAGGGGCAACTGAAGGCCGTTGGTTATTGTTTGATTTAGGGGATATCATCGTCAATGTTATGCATGCAGAAGAACGCGAATATTATCAACTTGATAAATTATTTATTCAACGAGAAAAAATCAATCCAGAGGATTTATAACCTATGAGCTATGATATTTTAGCGAATTTTTACGATGCATTCGTTGATCAAGATGTCTATGATGAATATCTCGAATTACTTGACAAGTTTACCAGTATCGGAACATTACTCGATATTGGATGTGGAACAGGAACTTTGTCCGTTGAATTCGCCAAACGAGGATACACAGTAACTGCTTCTGATTTATCGGAAGAAATGTTACAAATTGCAAGGTATCGTGCCGTTCAAAATGATATTAATATGGAATTGTTTGTATATGATATGTTAGATCCCATTGGTTTTCAATTTGATACGGTTGTTGCTTCGATGGATGTCCTCAATCATTTATCTGATTTAGAGGATGTTCAGTTTGGGCTAACTAATATTTATCAAGCCTTAAATCCGAATGGTGTTTTTATTTTCGATATACTAAGTTCAGACTACATCGATGCACTTGACGGCTATTCAGAAGATGACAGTGAGTATAATTTCCATTGGGAATGTCATAAAGGTCAAAACCCGCATAGCATCATTCATACTGTCACTTTGAAGTTAGAAGATGAAGAACATCGGGTTGAAATCCATGAACAAACGCATGATTTAGATCAATATCTTCGGATTGTTAAATTAGTTGGATTTTCGATTCTAGAAATTAAATCCATGCCAGAAAGAACGATTATTGTAGTACAAAAATCAGAAATAAAAGAATAAAAGCCCAAAGGCGTAATATTTTCATGAGGTGATAAGATGATTTCATTCATGAAACGTTATTCGGGCTTTTTTTTATTGGTTGTTGGCATTATTGGTTTGATGATTTTAAATATCATCGAAGTGTCAGCTTCACCGACAACACAAATCACAACGGGTTCCTTGACCAACAGCCATACCGCTGAATCAACGGACATGTATTTTTTTGTGGATGTTAAAGGCGAAGTTGTTTATCCTGCTGTGTATCAAGTCAAAGCAGGTACTCGAATTGAAGAAGTAATAATGATGGCAGGGGGACTAACAAATCGATCTGACATCACTGAAGTTAACCTCGCAAAAATGGTTTATGATCAAATGGTTATCTATATACCTTCATCTCAAGTCGCTCAATTAGGAGAAGATTCACCGAGTGCAGTTTTTATCGATATTAAAGGTGCAGTTCGATATCCGGGCGTCTATAAAGTACCTTCTAATTTTAGGGTTTATGATGCCATTATGCGTGCGGGAGGATTCATCCTAGATTCTGATTCGAGTCAGATGAACCTATCTGAAATTGTGACGGATCAAATGGTCATTTTTATTCCTAAAAAAATAGTTGATACGCTTCCAGAAAGTAATAAAACTCTTATTTATGTTGAAATAACTGGAGAAATTATGAAACCAGGTCTGTACCGAGTTGAAGACAATTTATTGATTAAAGATGTCATCAACTTAGCGGGAGGGATTAAATCGACAGCGGATATATCAAAAATTAATCTGAATCAAGGCATTGTCAATCAACTGTCGATTCATATTCCGGCAATCAACACATCAACCAACCCTGATATCAATAAAGATCCTGAAGAAACTAATCCAACATCTAATAAGATTAATATCAATACCGCCACCGTTGACATCCTCGATACCTTGCCAGGGATTGGATATATTATCGCTCAAAGAATTATCGATTATCGCGCTGAATATGGAAATTTTGAATCGATAGAGGATATTATGAATGTTTCAGGAATTAAAGAAGCTATTTATGCAGAAATTAAAGACCTTATTTGCGTATGATGCGGGAAATTATCTTTATCTAGGAATCTTTGTAATACTAGCCCTGCTTTCAATCAACTCACTTATTTGTTTAATTCTTTTAATAATTCATGGAATCTATTTATTTCGACTTTTTCGGAGACTGTTCTATTTTTCAGTGTTGATAACTGGAATTATTTTTTCTTCCTATTTCATTCGTAATAATCAAAATAATAGTTCTATAACAAGCACAGTCAATGGACTTGTAGTGGATGTCAATCAAGATTATTTTGTCATGAAAGTGAATCGCGAGCGGTGGATTATTTATCACCGCTTATCTTATTCTGCTGTGCCTGGAGATATGATTCAATTAGAAGGGTTTAACATGACGAATCAAGGTTATGATATTCCTCATGTTTTTGATTATTCAAAATATCAAAAGGGAATGGACTTCGATAATTCCTATTTTGCGACTGAAATAAATCTTGTGAATCACCAGTTCCATCTCAATCAGGTGAAATTATCATTTCAAAACTACATCCTTACAATTGCGGATGATGACACAGCTTCAGTGATTATCCTATTATTGTTTGGCGATGATTCTTATCTAGATGATACGGTATTGACTTCCATCAATCAAATGGGCATTTCTCATTTATTTGCTGTGTCGGGAATGCATATTGGACTTTTGATTTTGTTATTGAAGCAAGCTTTAATTCGGCTCCATGTTACAGAATCAACTGAAGATATCATTTTGATTATAATCGTATTTTTTTATGCATTTTTATGTGGCTTTTCGATATCAGTTATGAGAGCTTCTACATTAGTTTTATTAATTATTATAAATAAAAGCACAAAACTATTTTTTTCTAAGATTGATTTATTGACGTTTATTTTGGTATTTTTCTTAATCATCAATCCTTTTATGATTCACTTAATTGGATTTCAACTATCCTTTTTAATAACATTTACCATTTTGTTAGCCAATCAAATCATGAAATCACAAAATGAACTGGCTAGTTATTTGAAACTATCCCTATTAGCTACCGCAATGGGGTTACCCATCATTCTTGAAATCAATGGGGGAATCAATATGCTGGTAATTCCATTGAGTGTATTCTTTGGTTTGTTTGTTTCAAAAATTATTCTTCCTGGAATGTTTGTTTCCATTGTCATTCCTTTTGTCATGCCGCTCTATCAGTGGTGTACTAGCGTATTTATCAAAGCAATTTTGTTGGGAAATTCAATTCAAAGTTTCATCGAATTTAATTTTCCAAATCCAGTATTTAAATTGCTTTATTGGATAGTACTATATTTGTGTCTTGCCAAAAAGATGACAATCAAAAGAGTTGGGTTAGCCACGCTTAGTTTTATATTTATAATCACAGCTTCATTTTCTAGCATTCATATTCCTAATATAGCTTATGTTCGGTTGCTTGATGTCGGTCAAGGCGACGCTATTCATCTTCACGATTCTAAATGTGATATATTAATCGATACAGGCAATGTTGATGACTATAACCGAATCATAGATTATTTAAGAAAGTCAAATATTCATACTTTAGATTATTTAATACTCTCGCATCAGCATGAAGATCATATGGGAGAGGCAGAAGACATCATGAAACATTTAAAAGTAGATACGCTTATTTCTAATCAAACAACTGTCCAAATGAAGTCTTATCAAATCATCAAACCAGTCAAAGGGATAAAACTTACTTGTGGTGATTTTGATATCGAATTAATTCATAGCGATGATTCGCACTCAGAAGAAAACAATAATTCTATTGTCATGACGGTCAAGATTTATCAACATAAATGGTTGTTTACCGGGGATATGGAATCTTTGATTGAAAATCAATTAGACTATCAAAAATTAAAAGATGTAGACGTTATTAAAGTTCCTCATCACGGGTCAATAACATCGTCTTCATCGATATTGATTAATAATGTCAACCCAACCTATGCATTGATTTCGGTCGGGAGTAATAATCGTTTTGGGCATCCTGATGATCGCATCGTCGAGCGATGGGAAAAGAATGAATCAGTAGTATTAAGAACAGATGACCTTGGAACAATTGAGTTTCTATACATGAAATCTAACCCTCAAGGATACATTTCAACTACCGCTTCGAATAATACACCTTATTTTTATTTAAAAAGATTATGGCCATTCTTGGATTGGTTACTCAAATCGCTTTTTTCTATGTTATAATATTTTTGGTGATTCTTAATGGATGAATGTTTATATCTTTTACATGGTGATAATTCTCATCTTATCAAATTTAAAACCGAAAAATTATTTGAAAATAAAAAAATCGATGTATCTGACATCGAGGTTTTTGATATGGAAGAAACACTTTTAGTTGACGCTGTCAACGCGGCTATGACCATTCCGTTTTTAAGTGATAATAAAGGCGTTATTTTAGCAAATGCTTCATTTTTAACGGCCAATGCGAAATCAGATAACGAAAATGAAAATCAGTTGAAGTACCTAGCAAATTATTTAGCGAACCCTAACCCTACAACCATCCTTGTGATTCAAGCGCCCTACGAAAAACTTGACCAACGAAAATCAATTTTCAAAGAGTGTCAATCTTACTGTGTCGTTGAGCAATGTTTAGCTCCGAATAAAGACGATCATTACAGTTTTGTTAGGAAAAGAATTGAACAAGAAAATATGGTCATTGACGCCAATGCGCTAGAAGAGTTTATTACAAGAGTCAGTGAAAACAGTTTTATGTTAGCCAACGAACTAGATAAATTAATATTATACGCCGATGGAAAATCAAAAATTGATTTAAATACGGTCCGTGAAGTCACGATTAAGAACCTTGAAAGTAAAATATATACCTTAGTAAACGCTGTAGTAAGTAAAGATCAATGGAGTATATCAAGCATTTACCAAGACTTGATGAGAGTTAATACAGAACCAGTGACGATTGTGACACTCTTAGCCTTTAAATTTCAAGAAATACTTTACACACAAGCTTTACTGCGGATGAAATCAAAACAAGAGGATATTATGAAGTATTTTAATGCTACCAAAGGTCGTGCTTACTATATCATTAAAAATGCTTCTGATATTTCTGAATCAGCAGTTATGCAATACTTAACTGAATTAGAAAAACTAGATTATTTAATGAAGAGTGGTCAAGTCGATAAAAAAATCGGGTTAGAGATGTTTCTCTTTAAACCCGATAATATGAAATAAAAAAAGCCAAGAAGGCTTTTTTTATTGTAGAGCGTTAACTTTTAAAGATAAACGTGATTTTTGGTTTGCTACATAATTTTTATGATGCACGCCTTTAGAAATTGATTTGTCCAATTTTTGGAAAGCTACATTTAAAGCAACGATAGCTTCATCTTTTTTATTTGCTAATACAGCAACTTCAACATTTTTAATAGCAGTTTTCAACGATGATTTGAAAGATGCATTTGCTTCACGTCTTTTTTCGTTTGTAATGTTACGTTTCATTTGCGACTTAATATTTGCCATTTTGTCACCTCCATCGA
>CAYIYY010000034.1:0-9096 GCA_964367605.1 uncultured Candidatus Izemoplasmatales bacterium
ATATAATTATGTCAGATAAATATAAAAAATATGCATTATTCAATGTATAGTCCAATTTACATTTATATAATTGATCATAAATAATCTTAAATGGTATACCAGAAAAAGCACTTAGGATCTCAGAAAATGTTATCATTTAAGAATAAATAGATAAAATGATGTTGTTAATATTCAGTCAAATTGAAATATTCGCTTTCTAAATATAGTCCAATTATACATTTCGCACAAGCGTATTGACTAATAATTGAAAATGAAGGATAATTACAATCATATAAACAACGATAATCTGCAACTTAATATAATCTAATTTAAGTCGATTTACCTCTATATTTAGCCATAAATAACTATATTATATGAAAAAATCAATAAATATATTATCCATGCATTTACATTAGTTTAACTTAGTCATGGTTTCATTGAAATGATATGAGAATCATATTCAATGATTTATGCATAATTTTTTAATCTAAAACCGCTATAATTAGCGCTTAAGTCATCATATAATATTTATTGTTTTCTTTCAATATTTGAGTAATTTCAAGTCCATTAAGACCCATTTTCTTCGTAAAAATGTACTTTCTACCAGCACTATGTAGCATTGTTTTTGCATTATATAGTTATGAATTCGATATCTTCATTGATTTCTAACTAATTAATTATCTATTTTTTTCATGTTTTATTAATATTAATTAATATCGAATTATGGTTAATCTCTATTTATAGGTATATTTTATAGATAAATGTCATGAAAATATATATATATAAATATTAAAAGTATTCATATTATCTATATTTTTATATTCAAATTGTATTTTTTATCAACTATTAACTTTCTTGTTAATGTGTTCTGACTTTAATGCCATTGATTATCGATCATTATTAACGTTGGATTATTGGGATTTCAATCTTCCTAAATCCCATATCATCTTAAATGTCAATTTTCTTTTAAAAATGAAAAAATATTTTTATTTTTCTTTTAATTTGTCAAATCTCTAATCAACGCTATAATCTATTGATTTACTAAAATTCATAAAAAAATATTTTCTTTTAGACCTATTGACAAAGGTTTTTCGATTTCCTATTATGTATAATGCACACTGCTATTTTTTTATATGGGGGATACTATATCATGATTAAAAGCATTATTAAAAGAGATCAATCAATTGCACCTTTTAGAAAGGAAAAAATTGTTCTTGCAATTTTCAAAGCTGCAAGCTCAGTCGGTGGTTCGGATTTTGCTAAATCAGAAGAACTTGCTGAAGAAGTATGTTTGCTTTGTGACAAAAGATATCCTAACGGTATTGCTGATGTTGAAGGCGTCCAAGATATTGTAGAAAAAGTACTTATCGAAAATGGACACGCTAAGACTGCAAAAGCCTTTATTTTATATCGAGAAAAACGTAGATCATCTCGTGAAGCCAACGCTTTGATTGGTGCAACGATAGAGATGTTTACAGAGTATTTGAATGATAGAGATTGGCAAATAAATGAAAACGCAAATACGTCAAAATCGATTAATGGTTTAAACAATTATGTCCGTGAAGAATTTACAAAGAACTATTGGCTTCATGAAATCTATTCACAAGATATTCGTGATGCTCATCTCCAAGGCGATATTCATATTCATGATTTAGGTTTCTTTGGTCCTTATTGTGCAGGATGGGATTTAAGGCAAATATTAATCAATGGTTTTGGTGGTGTTATCGGAAAAGTCGAATCTAATCCCCCAAAACATTTGCGTTCCTTTTTGGGTCAAGTTGTCAACTCGACTTTTACGACTCAAGGAGAAACAGCTGGCGCTCAAGCATGGTCTTCATTTGATACCTATGCTGCTCCTTTTATCCGCTATGATAAACTTGATTTTAAAGCTGTTCGTCAAGCGTTACAAGAGTTTATATTCAATTTGAATGTACCAACACGTGTTGGTTTCCAATGCCCCTTTAGCAACCTCACTTTCGATATCATTCCTCCGTCGACGCTTAGAGATCAAAACGTCATCATTGATGGAAAATTGATGCCTGAAACCTATGGTGATTTCCAAGAAGAAATGGATCTATTAAACATGGCGTTTTGTGATGTCATGATGGAAGGCGATGCAAAAGGTCGAGTCTTTACTTTCCCTATTCCAACGATTAATGTCACTAAAGATTTCAAATGGGATAGCCCGGTAGTTGAAAAATATATGGAAATTACTGCAAAATATGGTATACCTTATTTCTCAAATTATGTTAATAGTGACTTATCTCCTGAAGATGCCTTGTCGATGTGCTGTCGTCTCCGTTTAGATACATCTGAGTTAAGAAAACGCGGTGGTGGATTATTTGGTTCAAATCCATTAACGGGTTCTATCGGCGTGGTCACGGTTAACTTACCTAGACTAGCTTATCTTTCAAAATCTGAATCAGAATTCTTCACACGTTTATGGGCGACCATCAATATCGCAAAAAAGAGCCTTGAAATGAAACGTAAGATTATCGAAGAACAAACTGGCAAAGGTTTATACCCTTATAGTTCTAATTACCTTAAAGATGTTAAGTTAAAAAGCGGATCCTATTGGTTCAATCACTTCAATACAATTGGTTTGATAGGAATGAATGAAGCGATTCAAAATCTTTTTGGACGAGAAGTTAATATTACTTCTAAATCCGGACAATCCTTTGCTTTAAAAACTCTTAATTATATGCGTGATGTTATTAAAGACATTCAAGAAGAAACTGGTAACTATTATAACTTAGAAGCGACTCCAGCAGAGGGCACAAGTTATCGTCTTGCAAAACAAGATAAAGAAAGATTCCCCGATATTATTGCATCAGGAGATAAGGTTCCTTACTATACCAACTCTTCTCAACTCCCTGTTGGATATACCGATGATATATTTGAAACTTTGGACTTGCAAGATGAACTTCAATCACTTTATACCGGCGGTACCGTTTTACATCTCTATTTAGGTGAAAGAGTCAAAGATATCCAAACGACAAAAGAGTTAATTAAAAAAATCTTCACAAAATATAAACTTCCTTACATTTCAATAACACCCACATTCTCAGTATGTAATGAACATGGATATATCTCAGGAGAACATTTTAAATGTCCTACTTGTGGGCAACCCGCTGAAGTATATACAAGGGTCGTTGGTTACTTAAGACCGGTTCAAAACTTTAACAAGGGTAAAAAAGCTGAATATATTGATCGTGTTAAATATGTTATCAAAGATGATGAGATTGATTTGGGAGTTCTACATTCATGATCTTTTCAGGGATTGTCAAATCATCTCTTATCGATTACCCAGGTAAAATAGCAACCGTATTATTTGTCCCAGGATGTAACTACAACTGCTTCTACTGTCATAATCGCGGCCTCATTGAAGAAATAACTGACATTCTCGATCTTGATGAAATTAATGAATTTTTACAAAAGCGACAAGGTTTAATCGACGCTATTGTCATCTCCGGTGGAGAACCTACACTCCATGATGACTTACCTAACTTTTTTAAGTCATTGAAAAAACTTGGATATCTCACAAAACTTGATTCTAACGGTTCAAATCCAGAAATGATTTCTACTTTAATTGAACAAGGTCATGTTGATTATTTCGCTATTGACTATAAAGCCCCCATCGATAAATATTCACGATATTGTGGTGATAATTCCGATGCTATTAAAGTGCTTGAATCCATTCAATTGCTGCTCAATAATCATTGCCAATTCGAAGTAAGAACAACTGTTATTCCCCAATTATCGCTCGATGATCTAATCCAAATGGCAATTGAATTGCCAGTTATCCCACGATATGTGTTAAATCCCTATCGAAAGCCTATTAAATATCTAGATATTCATCAAGATTTGATTAATACTCCACCTTATTCTGAAAAACAAATATCAGAATTTGCTGAAACACTCAAATTGTATCAAGAAAACGTTGTTTTAATGTTTTGAGCGCTCAAAAGCGCTCTTTTTTATAATTACCTTTGGTAATATCACGAAATTATGTTAATATAACATATGAATAAAAAACGAGGAGCGATTACTTTGATAAAAAAACTAAGATTACTTTCTCTATTAACGCTTTTTCTCTTCCTAACTGGATGTGAAAACTTTTTTTCATATACAACGACCACGACTTCCACTGAAACGATTACCGATAACCGGCATCTCGTTATCGATGAAGAGTATGATTCCATCGTACAAGAACTTCCTTATGCCCTTACCGAGAATTTTCAATTACCCACACCCACCAACCCTTTAGTGAGTGTTCAATATTCGGTCAATAATAACCCTGTCGTCAATAACATTATTCCATTTCAGAAATTAGCCTATGATTTTGAACTTAAATTATCAATCTTGTTATCATATGAAAATCTTGAAGTTGAAAAGGAATTTATTATTATTCAAATTCGTGATGAAAACTTATATAATCAAGCTCAAATCGATTTAGTGTTCGAATCTATTTACTCAACCTTACAAGACATATTCCCCAAAACAATCGCTTCTGATTTTACGTTGCCTACCATAGAAGAGGAAAACGTTAAAATTGAATATTCAGTTTCTAAAAATTATAGAATTTATAATAATCGCTTTTTGTTTACTTTCCCAGAGGAACAAACTAGCGTTGATATCAACGCAAAAATAACCTACCAAAAGCAAACAAAAACTTATCCAATTTCTGTGACGATGTTAGCGTTTAATGAGTTGCCTAAGATTCCTGAATTGCACATAACAACGACCAATAACGCCCCTGTAACTTCAAAAGATGTCTATGTATCAGCGAGACTAACATTGAAAATGTTTGATGAAAACCTGGCTGAATCGACACCAATTTCAAACGCTTCAATGCAAATTAGAAACCGAGGTAATTCGACTTCAACAATGCCCAAATTGCCTTATAAACTGAAATTTTCTACAAAAACCGCTTTACTTTCTGATTACGCTCAAAAGGATTGGGTGTTGCTAGCAAATTACACCGATCATACATTAATTAGAAACTATCTTTCTTATAATTTTGCTCGTCAAATTGGCATGGAGTTCACACCATCTGCACAGTTCGTCGATGTCTATCTAAACGGTGTATTCCAAGGTAATTATATGTTAACCGATCAAATTGAAGTTTCACCGAATCGCATAAATATTGAAGAAGGTTCAAGTAGCCTTGATACCGGCTATCTTGTCGAATTTGACAATCGACTTTATGATTATCCGGAACACATCAGAGATTCTTTGGAAAACTACTTCCAATTATACGGAATATTCTTTGTTATAAAATCACCTAACAGAGACGACTCACATTATTCGAAGGATCAATATTACTTTATTGAAGATTATTTTAAAACTGTTTATAACACCCTTAAAAACAAAGGTAATTATTCCCGCCTTATTGATGAATCAAGTTTTATCGATTGGTTTATCGTCGAAGAACTGTTTAAGAATGTTGATTCCGGTTTTTCAAGCGTGTATTATTACAAAGATAAAGGTGGATTGCTTAAAATGGGTCCTGTATGGGACTTTGATTTATCAACTGGTAATCAAGGACACGCAGATCCTTATTCAAGAGGACCTGAGGGTTGGTATACATCACTTGAATATAAAAATGTATTTTTCTATTACTTGATGAAGTATCCCGGCTTTAAAGAAAATCTTAAAGCCCGATGGAATGAACTCTATGATTCTGATATTAAAACATTACTGGATAAAATATACCCAGCTGCCGATTCAATTGCTAAATCGAGATATCAAAATTTCATAACTTGGGATGTCATTGGTAAAAATCGCGATTGGTATACCGCTCCAGAAATCTATGATATAAAGACTTATGAAGGCCAGGTTTACTTCTTATATCAATATCTTGAAATTCGCATGGAATGGTTAAACAACGAAATAAATCAATTTTAAATGAAAAAAGTAGACTTTGAAAGTCTACTTTTTTGTTCGATAGAGTGGTGGAGGGGGACGGTTTCGAACCGCCGAACCCATAGGGAGCAGATTTACAGTCTGCCGCGTTTAGCCACTTCGCTACCCCTCCATATGCCTTTTTTTATCGGCTATTACATTATATCAAAACAGTTCATGGAATGCAAGACTAAAAATTGACTTTTTATAATCGATTTGCGAGATTGCTGAAACGCTTTGCACAGCCCTATTATCTATGATATAATGAATTCAAAATAGGACTTTGGAGATGAATACAAATGAGAATCGCATTAATTGCTCACGATAAGATGAAAGCTGAGATGATTGCTTTTGCAATCAAACATAAGGACGTCTTAAAAAAACATGAATTATTCGCAACTGGTACAACCGGTCATCGAATCATTGAAGCAACCGGTTTAAACGTTAAATGTTTTAGATCCGGTCCGCTGGGTGGAGATCAAGAAATTGGCGCTCGCGTCGCAAACGGTGAGATTGATTTAATTTTCTTCTTCCGAGATCCTTTAACTGCGCAACCACATGAACCCGATGTTTCGGCGTTATTAAGACTCTCTGACGTCTATAAAATTCCGCTTGCAACGAATAGTTCGACCGGCGAGTTACTCATTGATGGATTATATTAAAAAAAGCCTTAAAGGCTTTTTTTTGTGGCTACAATCAAAGGTACAATCATTTCTTCTTTTAATAATCCTGCGTGTTGACCTTTCATTTTAAATCCATCATTGATGGTATTAAAAATAAAATAATCTGTCGCAATGGCGATATAATCCCCTAAAAAACCTAATGATCTTGTGTGCTTCCTCCCAAAGCCGAATAAACCCATGGAAATTGCATCTTCTGATTTATACAAATTAAAATAATTTTTGAAATACTGATTAAACAACTTCTCAAACTCAACAAATCGATCGGGTTTAACGTAAAAAACGGATGCACGTGATTCGTTGGTAGGCATTCTTAGTAAAGTGTCAATTAAATCACCATATTGGTATAAATCAATGATGTCTACATCAACTTGTCCGTGATCGGCGATAGCGATGATAACAGTATCATCATCCATACTCTTGACATAATTTGTAAAAGCGGCTTCAACTTCCAAAATATGTTCGCGGACTTCCTTTGAACTCGGTCCAAATTCATGCATATAGGAATCCACTTTATCCCAATAAGCATACACAAAGTGTTGCCCACTTGATTTTGTTTCAGAAGTTACTGCATTAAGAAGTTTAGAGATTGAATTATTTTCTGGAGTTCTAAATGCTGGGAATATTTCTGCGGTTTTAATCAGTGAATTCGCTTCTTCTATTTGCTTATATAAATTTGTGTAGGGAACATATTTAGAAGCAATATTATAATTAAATTTCTTATCCGCGTTATAGTATGCTTTATTTAAAAATAAAACGACACTTTCATCTTCTTCTTTAATGTATTGATGCCACCCAAACCAACCGGTTTCTAAAGGACTTCTTCCTGATAAAACAGCCGTCGTTGCAGCAACTGTCGTTGAAGGAAATACGGATGTGATGGTTGTTTGAAGATACTTTCTAAGCGTTGATTTTTCGGGCAAATGTTTAATGATAGCATCTACACCAAGACCATCAATTAACAATAACACAACGTTTCTATAATTTTTTGCCAGGACGTGATCAAGTACTTTCAATGTCGGGTGCCAAGTTTTTGCCCCATAAAATTTTAGAATTGAATTAGATACGTTGAGAATCGAGTTTTCGTAATTTGGGAATACGATTGGATTCATATAATCACCACCGGGACTATTATATCAAAAACAAATGAATATTATGCAGCTACTGATTTTATTTTTGGTAAAAAACGTACTTTTGAGTATAAATAATACCCAACAAAGACAATTAATATGTTGCTTATCAGCATTGCATACCATACGCCTAATGGGCCAAGATTCGTAAAATACTTAAATGCTAAAACCATCGGTATTCTTAGCACCCATAATCGAATGAGGGCCATAACGAAAGAATACTTCGTATCACCAGAACCTTGGAAAGCTGATAAATATGTTTGGAAAATTCCCATTAACGGTAATCCTAAATGAAGAAATAACGTATATTCAGCAGCATATTTGATTGTTTCTTGGTCAGTGTTATTAAAAATACTAACTAAAGACATTCTAAAAGGAATAATTAGTAACGCTCCAACTGTCATCATAGAAACTGCGATGGTCATACAGGTTCTAAACGCAGCTTTCGCCCTAGGTATATTGTTTGCACCAACATTTTGAGCAATATAAATCGCTAAGATTGAAGAAACCGCGGATACAGGAAACATAACAAGCGAATTGATACGATTTCCAATATAATAAGCAGCAGAAACCGCAGGCCCATAGGCTAAAATAAAGGTATTAATAATAACGAAGCCAAAAGCTTGAAGTGCTTGTCCTGTAGAAGCGGGAATTGCAACTTTTAATACATGTTTGATGATTGAGAAATCAATCATATCTTTTTTTATACTAATTTTTATTCCATTTTTGGGATAAGCAAAAAGGTAAAGGATGATAGGAACCATCGACATATTTCCAATAACAGTTGAAAGTGCAGCTCCATAGACGCCCATATGTAAAATGGATACCATCCACCAGGTCAATACGATATTCACAAGAATTGATACAGCACTCACGATGACTGGCGTGGTAGTATCGCCCGTTGATTGTCTTACTGCTTGGAATCCAAATGATAAAAATAAAAATGGCATTTCAAAACTTCGAGTTCTTAAATAAGTGATAGAGTATTGTAACGTTAATCCTTCTGCACCCATTAATTTCATTAAAACAGGTGTTAAAAGATAAAGAATGACATTGAATAAGATACCAAGTATAAATGACATAATCACAACATTGCTAGCATAACGTTTCGATCCGACAGGATCTTTTTTACCAACATATTGTCCAATCAATGCATTCCCAGCAACACTTAACCCAATACCAAACGATATAAAGATAAAATAGACCGACCAAGTTATTCCTACCGCGCTTTGAGCATAAGTTGCATAAGCAACACCTAAATCGTCTAAACCACGAATTTGTCCTAAAAAGAAACCATCGACTACGTCATGTAGGGTTTTTAATATATTGACCAAAAATACCGGAACAGCAAGCATCAGCATGCCTTTCCATATCGGGTTTTGGTTTAAAATCATATCTCGTTT
>CAYIYY010000035.1:0-8933 GCA_964367605.1 uncultured Candidatus Izemoplasmatales bacterium
ATATAGAATATGATAGTGATGGACGTTTACAATACAGAAAAAAATATGTAACCATTTACATAAAAAGTATTGAAAACGCTTTATCTCTATGATAAAATAATCTTGATATATTCAAAAAAACAATAGGAGGATAAAAATGAAAAAACTTTTGTCAATAATGATGGCTTTAGTTTTAATGGTCGCTTTAATTGGCTGTACAGATAAAACGACAGTCACGACCACGACTACAACTGGCACGACAACAACGGTTAATCTTGCCAACGTTCAATCAGATACTGGATTAGATCCAAACGTTGAAGCTGAAATCGATATCGTACTTTGGAGCGGTGATGGTTCTACATTGTATGATATGGGACATCAAAACTATACACCAGATGATTTACTCGCACAAAACAACGCTGCTGCATTTGCAGTAGCAAAAGCATTCAATGAAATCTATCCAAACGTAAAAATTAATGGTTACTTCAAGTCAGGAGATCCTGGCGCATTATGGAATCAAACTTTAGAAACTTACCGCGATGACAATGGACGTTTCCCAGCTTTATGGGCTTCCGTTGACCTCACAGGCGACGTAGCAAGAGGTATCGTAGCTGACATTTCACGTTTTGAAGATGATCCACTTTACAAACAAGTGAACCCTTCAATTATGGCGATGATGAATTATTATGGATTCCAAGCTGGTCTTCCACAATATATTCTTCCTTGGGGCGTCTACGTTAACAAATCATTAGCAGATGCAAATGGTATTGAAGTTCCTAATTTTGATTGGGATATTGATGAATATACCGATTTCACTGGCAACTATTCAAACGACCCAGATAATCAATACTATGGTGCAATGGATACACCTTTAGCATTTATTAATACCGGAACGACAACCATTCGTCAACAAATGTTAAATTATACGAGTGGAGCTTCCATTATGAATATTAACTCTGATGAAGTTCGTAGCTTAATTGGTTACATTCATGAATGGGAAAATAGTACGATGTATGGTAACCTCGATAAAGAAACATTAGAACTTGGCGATAACGCCGCAACTGGTCCAGTTCATACCTTATTCGCAGGTGCAGGATCATGGGATTACAATGTTTTCCGTCAAGGCAAATTATTAACCTTAGAAGCACAACCATGGATGATGGGCGATTGCGCTGAAACAAATCCAGACTGGTGGGCTGTATGTAACATTGATGACTGGGATATCTATCCACGTCCAGCAACAGATTATCAAGATACAACGATCGGTTTAGTATTAGACCCAATGGCTGTTTATAACTACTGTATCGACGATGGCGACTTAGCATGTTCTGAACAAGAAGAATTGATGATTCAAGTTGCTTACACATTTGCAATTTTCTGGACAGCTGATTCACGTTCATTCGCTGCTAGAGCTGCTCAAACTTTCTATGATGCAGGTAGTGATGGTTATTCATCAGCATTAAATGACTCCGTTCCAATCGTGACTGGTCCTATGTTTGAAGCTCAAATGGAACATTGGTATACACCTACGAAACATCAACGTTTCGGTGCTGTTAATGAAGATGATGAATACTTAATGCCTGGTTTCCAAGAAGTCTTAAGAATATACAGAGAAGGCGGTTTCTGGGATGTTTCAGATAAAGCTTTCCCATGGTACTATTCTTCAGAAGGTACTCGTCAAGACATTCAATATGAATGGCAAAACTATTGGAATTCAGAGATCAACGGTGGTAAGATTAAATCTGATACCGACTTTGAAAGTTCGCTATTATCAATGTTGCCAACATGGAATACGTTAATCAACGAAAGATATGTTGATGCTTTCGAAAAACTTCATAATGGTATGAAGATGTATTACGGATATCAAGACTCCGATTTCGAATAATAATTATCTTGAAGGTGTGCTCAAAAAAGCACACCTTTTCTTTATAATCTGTTGGCATAACTCTTAGAGTTATGATATAATTATGCCGTATGATACGGTTTACATATTCGAAAAAACCCAATTTTTTGAAAAACACGGAGGACTTTTATGAAATTGAAACGATTGATCAAACCGCTCATTTTGATTTTCATCTTGGGAGTGTTATTGACGCTTTTCTTTAATAATCCCTTTGCTCGATCTGATTACCAAAATTGGAAAGAGGAAGTAACGGATGAATTATACGAAGAAGCGTTGGCAATTATTAAAGGCAGTGATGAATATATCACGCGTTATTCCTATGTCAGTTTTTTGGATGATCACCCCATCACTTATGGATTAACGGATAAAACAACTTCTTCAGTCACAGCCGCCGCAGCCGAGGATTATAACTATTTAGGCAACCGAGCTGTTAATTTAAAATCTGAAGGAACGGCTGAATATAATATTAGCGTCGCTCAAGGTGGTCTCTATCACCTGGCAGTCGACTATTATGTTTTACCCAATGTGTTGAATAACTTAACCATTGGCGTCAAAATTAATGGTGAATATCAATTTGATGATGCAAAAACCGTCGACGTTCCCTTGGTTTGGCGTGACGATTCAAAAGATTTCGTTTTAGACACTTATGGTGATGAGTCTTTACCAACTCAAATCCGTGTTGCTGAGTGGAGAAGTCTGCCGCTCTATAACAACACTTATTCTACAACAGACCCTTTGTTGTTTGAATTATCTGCTGGAAACAACGTCATTGAAATCGTCAATATTATGAATGGTGATGTCATATTGGGTGATTTAAATGTTATCGCCCCAACAGTGAGATCCTCCTATGAAGCTTATAAAACATTACATGAAGATGCACCCTCACCAACCTCAATATTAGAATATGATGCGACTGAATATACCGAGAAGAACAGTTCCTATGTTCGACTTTACGCATTTCAATCGCCTTCAGTCGCACCTTTTGATGCCATTGATAAAAAACTCAATGTGATCAACGGTGCTGCTTGGTATCGTTCAGGTCAAGAAGTGACTTACACTTTTACCGTCGCACAGACAGGTAACTATGAAATTTCACTTCATTATCTCAATGATAAGAATGAGTTTTCGGTTTTCCGTGCCATTGAAATTGATAATGAAATTCCATTTGAAGAGTTAGCTGCTTATGAATTCAAAGAAACAGGTAGTGCAACCTGGGAAAATGAAGTATTGGGCAATGAGACTGAAAACTTTAAATTTTACTTAACAGCCGGAACACACACGATTTCATACCGTACTGTCGTTGAACCCGTGAAATCTCAGCTTCGTGACGTTCAATTACTTGTTGACCATATCAACGCTTTCGCTTTGAATATTTTAAAAATTACAGGCGTTAATATTGATATTGACCGTCAATGGAATTTTACACAATATATTCCTGAAACTGAAAGTTACTTATGGGCTTATGACATCATTATCCGTCATATCATTGTAACTTTAAGTGAATTCTCAGAAGAACAAGACTTATCAGCTTCTTTAGCTTATTTAAAAACCGCGGTCACAGCGCTTGAAGAAATAAAAGAAGAACCAGATAAGATTCCATTATATCTACCTTCCCTTTATAGCGGTGTTGGTTCTGTGACGCAAATGTTGGGAGATTCCTTGACAGCGATTGGCAATCAACCGATGTATCTGGATAGTTTTACTGTCTTCAACGATGAAGAACTATCAAATCCAAATGCAAATATATTCCAAAAAACCGGTAACTCAATTCGTACATTCTTTGCATCGTTTACGAAGAAGAAATATATTACCGAAGATGATCCAGAAGCGATTAATATTTGGGTCAACCGTTCGTTAATCTACGTCGACTTAATGCAAAAAATGGCAGATCAAGCATTTGCGGATTCTGATGTCAAAATCAAAATATCGATTATGCCAGACGCGAGCAAATTAATCTTAGCGAATGCGGCTGGAAAAACACCGGATATTGCACTGGGACTTGCTTCCTATATGCCATTTGATTTAGCAATCCGAGGTGCGTTACAAGATTTGTCTGAATTTGATGATTTCTGGACCATTGCAGGTGACTTCGCTCCAGGAGCATTCATTCCCTATGTCTTAGATGATGGCGTTTATGCCTTGCCAGAGACCTTAGAATTCCATGCACTCGTTTACCGTATTGATACGATGAATGCTTTAAACCTTGAAGTTCCAGATACTTGGGATGATGTTATTGACATGCTTCCAACGTTACAACGTTATGGCATGAATTTCTATTATCCTACCAGTGGTGGAACCTCATTAAAATGGTTTTATCAAACCTCAGCTTTGATTTATCAATATAATGGTTCCGTCTATGCTCCTGATGGACTATCAACCTCCATTAGTTCAGAGAACTCTTATAAAGGTTTAAAACTTCTTTCTGATTTATATACAACTTATAGTTTGCCTTCTTATGTCGCAAGTTTCTATAATTCTTTTAGATACAATACATTGCCAGTCGGTATTATTGACTTTGGAACTTACTTAACGTTAAAAAATGCCGCGCCTGAACTCACAGGTCAATGGGCTTTAGCTCCTTACCCAGGTGTTGAAAATAGCGAAGGCGACGTTCAACGTTGGTATATTGCCAATGGATCAGGTGCAGTTATGTTTAAATCCGAAGATCAAACCAAGAAAGCTCATTCATGGGAATTCTTGAAATGGTGGATGTCGACAGAAACTCAATCTGAATTCGCATTTGCCCTTCAATCAACTTACGGCCCTGAATTCGTTTGGTTATCAGGAAATATTGAAGCGGTTGAAAACTCTCCAATTGATTCAACGGATAAAGCGGTCATCATTGAACAAGTTAAATGGTTAGCCGACATTCCAAGAACACCTGGACAATATTTACTTGAACGTGGATTGTCCGATATTTGGAACCAAGTAACCTTTGATGGCACGCCGATTCGGGTCGCTATCGATGATCAAGTGTTAAAGATTAACCGTGAAATTACCAAGAAAATGATTGAATTCGGTTATTTGAACGAAAAGGGTGAAGTTTTAAAACCATTCACCGTTCGTGATATCAGTTGGATTCAATCGCAAGTCGATGCAGCAGGAGGTGGTGAATGATGATGGCAGAAAACAAGATAGAGAAAAAAGAAAACAAATTCAAAAAACTCTATCAAACAAAGATTCAACCTGCTTGGGAAAAAGTTGATAAAGACAAATTATCAACCGTCTTATTACTCGCACCTTATGTCATTTTGTTTACTTTATTTATTGTCATTCCTGTTTTAGTTGCGATGGGTTTATCATTTACCTATTTTAACGTCATTGAAATGCCTGTCTTTGCGAAGATGGGTGGGTTTTATAACTACATCATGATTTTGACTCAAGATGAAGTATTTTTACGTTACGTATTACCCAACACGTTAAAATACGCCATCATTACTGGACCTGGAGGCTATGCTTTATCATTCCTCATGGCTTGGATGCTTTCTCAAATTCAATCAACACCCAGAAAATATTTAGCGCTAGCGCTTTATACCCCTTCGATGCTGGGTGGCGTATTAACAGGCGTTATCTTTAGAACATTATTCTCAGGCGATAAATCAGGGTATATCAATGCAATTTTCCTTGATTTAGGATTTGTGAATACGCCCATTGATTTCCTTCAATCCGGTGATTACTTAATGAGCATCATGATATTTGTGACCTTATGGAGTTCCATGGGTATTGGATTCTTATCAATGCTTGCTGGTATTTTAAATGTCAACCGCGAAATGTATGAAGCGGCTTATATCGATGGTATTAAAAACCGTCTTCAAGAGATATTCTATATTACTATTCCATCGATGAAACCGCAAATGTTGTTCGGTGCCGTTATGGCAATTGTGGGTGCTTTTAATGCCGGCGGTATTGGTGTTGCGTTGTCGGGTTCTAACCCAACGCCACAATATGCAGGTCAGTTAATTGTTAACCATATTGATGATTATGGTTTTATTCGTTATGAAATGGGATATGCGGCAGCACTTTCTGTATTACTCTTGTTACTCATATTAATGTTCTCAAGAGTGGCTTACCGCTTATTCGGCGAAAAGGATCGGTGATGATAAATGGCTAGTTTCTTAGGGACACAAATTAATCCGAAATCCTTCCATAAATCACAATTGAAATTTTATTTCTTACTGGTTCCCGTTGGCTTATTCATGCTATTACCGGTTTTATATGTCGTCAGCCAGGCGTTTAAACCTTTATCAGAATTGTTCTTATTCCCACCGAGATTCTTTGTTTCTAATCCAACGTTAGATAACTTTGCAAGACTCTTTAGAACCGCTTCTGGTACGGGTGTACCGATGACACGTTATTTCTTTAACTCAATCTTTATTACGGTCGCTACCATTTTATTAACGATTCTCATTACGCTTGCGACAGGTTATGCGCTTTCGAAGAAAAACTTTAAAGCGAAGAAGACCTTATTTTCCATTAACCAAACAGCGTTAATGTTCGTTGCGACCGCCGTTGCAATTCCAAGATATTTGGTTGTGACAACCTTAGGATTAACCAATTCTTTTGCAGCGCATATCATTCCTTATCTTGCGATGCCGGTTGGATTATTCTTAGTCAAACAATTTATCGACCAAGTGCCAGATGAACTGATTGAAGCTGCGAAGATTGATGGCGCTAACGATTGGCACATCGTCACAAAAATTATTGGACCTCTCGTTAAACCAGCTCTCGCGACTGTCGCGATATTATCCTTCCAATTCATTTGGAATACCACGGAATCATCTAACATCTATGTTATTGATGAAACCAAAAAGACGTTTGCATTTTATATGAATACGTTAACCGCAGCCACAGCAGGACCCGCAGGGGTTGGTATTGCTGCAGCAGCCGGACTGGTTATGTTTATTCCTAATTTGATCATCTTTATCGTCATGCAAGGCAACGTGATGGATACGATGAGTCATTCAGGAATTAAGTAGGAGGAGACATTATGAGACTATTTAAAAAATTCATGGTCTTGTCGCTGTCAGCTCTTGTTTTAGGACTTGCGATGACGTCAAGTATCACTCAAACAAACGCTTCCTCTTCAACGACCTATACTTATGCTTTAGATGATGATTATGAATACGTTCGGACTCAAGATGCCTATTTGCCTGGGCAAACGATCACCTTCTTAGGGTTAGATACGCCGAAAGATATTACATTCAATAGTCAAAACGAACTCTTGATTGCGGATTCAGGCAATAAAAGAGTTGTTGTGTATGATACACAAACAAAGACCTCTTGGGATATTACTCACCCTGAAATGGTCAATCCTCAAGGATTATTCGCTGTTTTGAATACATCAGCGTATATTACGGAGGGTGATATTTATGTCGCAGACCCAACAGCTGGAAAAGTATTCCATTTTGATTCAATGGGAACTTTACTCCAAACGTTTGATAAACCAGATTCAATCATGTATGAAACCTTGCTTTTCCAACCTGAAAAAATTGCGGTTGATAAAGCAGGTATCATGTATGTCATTTCAAAAGGTTCGTCTGATGGAATCGTGCAACTTTCTAACACAGGAGATTTCTTAGGATTCTTCTCAGCGAATAAAGTGACTTTATCATTCCGTGAACAATTCCAACAATTCATCTATAGTGATGAACAATTAGCCGATTTAGGGCTCAACTTTACACCGCCCGTATTCACATCTGTCTTTATCGATAACGATGGTATTGTTTATTCATCTTCTTCCTCACTATTTAGAAATGAGAACATGAAAAAACATAATACGCAAGGAACGAATATGCTTTCTGAAGTCTTTTTATCGAATACGAAACTCATTGATATCTTCACTGATAATTCAGGGATCATCTACACTGCCGACCAAGGCGGATGGATTGATGTCTATACCAATGATGGTGAATTCATTTATGCGTTTGGTGGATCTTACGACTTCGCAATTTCTGGTATTTTTAAAACGTTAGCTTCGATAACAGTTGACTCAAACGGTCATATTTGGACCGCTGATTCACAAAACAGTTATATTCAATCTTTCGTTCCGACAGATTACGCAGCTATGATCTATGAAGCAATTAATGATTATAATGAAACACGTTATGATGAATCGATTGCAATTTGGAGTGAAGTTCTTAAACTCAACCAATTATCGATATTAGCTCATAATGGTATTGCTAAGAACTATTTACAAACAGAAGAATATGAACTCGCCGCTTATCATTTTGAAATTGCGGGTAACCGAGCACTTTATTCTGAAGCGTTCTGGGAATTAAGAAATATTTGGCTTCAAGAATATTTGCTTATCATGATTGGTCTTGCTATCTTTGGCTTCGTCGCAGTTATTGCGATTAAGGCGACCAATAAACGATATCATTATTTGACAGGTGTTACTAATACGATCACTAAAATTAAAAACGTTCGAATGATTAATGATATCTTGTATATGAAGACAGTCGCAACCAAACCCAATGATTCGTTCTACTATTTAAGACGCAAAACAAAGGGATCTTATTTTGGTGCCACACTGATTTTATTAATTGCATTTTTATCATATTTGTTATTCGTTGCTGGTAAAGGATTTATCTTCCAATTCGTTGATTTAAAAGATTTAGATTTAGGTTCTATCATCTTAGGATTCGTGGTGGTTGTTGGCTTATTCATTGTATGTAGCTATATGATTACTTCCATTCAAGATGGTGAAGGAACAGTTGGTGAAATCTTTAAAGGTGTTGCTTATTCGTTCTACCCATTCATCTTAGCTTCCATTTCAGCGACGCTGTTCAGTTATGTCGCAACGACCAATGAATTATTCTTACTGAATACCATCATGGTTATTGGTGTTGCTTGGACCTTGTTACTCATTTTTATCTCCGTATCAGAAATTCAAAATTATTCATTTGGAGAAACCATCAAAAGTATCTTACTCACCATTGTCTTTATTTTAGTCATTTTACTTGTTTTATCATTTGTGCAAATGACAATCAAACAATTATTCGTATTCTTTGAAGAAATACTAAAGGAGGGCTGGCGCAATGTTATCGGTTAA
>CAYIYY010000036.1:0-5042 GCA_964367605.1 uncultured Candidatus Izemoplasmatales bacterium
TTCGCTAAGATTAAAGTTTTACGATATTTGCAGCTTGTGGTCCACGAGCGCCGTTCGTAACGTCGAAAGAAACTTTTTGACCGTTTTCGAGAGCCTTGTAGCCTTCGCCTTGGATAGCTGAGTAATGAGCGAAAATGTCTTTGCCATCTTCACCAGTGATGAATCCGTAACCTTTTTCTGCGTTAAACCATTTTACTGTGCCGTTCATGTGTTAATTGTGTTTCTCCTTAAATTAAAATTTTGATGCTGTATACATTATACATCGATAACTTTTAAAATGCAAGCCATAATTCATCAAATCTTAATTAGGGCGACATTCCGCGATAATTAATGATTATTCTTCTTCGGAATTATCTTCTGAAAGTGATGGCTGATCTTGATAGTTTAAGATTTTATCGGTCGAGATTTTATTAAATTTAGTCGATATTTTTTCTACGCGTGTATTCACATCCATCGACTGTTTCGTTAATTTTTGAATGTTGTCATGAAGTTTTGCCCATTCAACGTCAAATTTAATAAATTCTTTTTTTAACATCGATAATTCATCTTTGATTTGTTCTGAATATTTAGAACGTTCATAATCAATTCGAATGGCGAGGAATGATGAGAGTAAAGGAATCAATGTCGTCGGTGAAACAATCGTAACTTTTTTATTGGCAGAATATTCAATAACGTTGGGTAATTTAGAGTGTAATAATGATAAGACGCCATCGCTTGCGACGAACATGAGCGCAAAATCAACCGTGACACCTTCAATAATATATTTAGAAGATATTTCAGTAATTCTTTTTTTAACGTCTGCCCCAAAGGCAGAAATGATTTTTTCTTCTTCCTCTTTTGTTAAATTCTTATTATCAAATAATTTAGCATATTCTGAGAAAGGAAACTTTGAGTCAATGGCAATAACACCATAAGGTTCTGGCATATAAATGACTGCGTCAGCGCGAACTTTTTCGCTTTTTCCTGAAGCTTCTTTAATCGTTTTTTGTAATTCATATAATTTGTTATTGTCCCCAAAAACACTGAACAATAATTGATTTAACTGATATTCACCAAATGATCCTCTGGTTTGATTATTCGTCAATATTTGTTGTAAACCCATCATTTCGGAGGATAAAGCTTCAATATTTTTTTGTGCTTCATCAATAACTTTAATTCTTTCAGCGATTTGAACAAAGGTTTTATTCGTATCGACAAATCCATTTTTTAAACGATCTTCAACTTTTTCATTGATGGAAGACATTTGTTTTTCAATTGTTTCTGTGAGCTTTAAGAAATCACCATTTAATTTCGTAGAGATTTTGTCTTGGAATTGACTGAGTTCGTTATTGACGTTTAATCTAAAATTCGCGATATCAGTCGTTGATTTCTCGTTATTCTCGCTTAACTTGATATTGACCTTGTCATTAAACGTCATTATCGATTCATTGATGGATTGATTGACTGCGACCCTTAGTTCAGTAATATTTTTTGTAAACTCCCTATCAAGAAAAACAAACTCCTCATGAAAGTTTTGAGTTTCAGGTTTTCGAAAATGAAAGACGATCGTCATCGTTAGTAAAACAATTAATAAAAAAGCGATAACACCGGTAATAATTTCTAAATACATATCGTCATCTCCTTAAAATAATGGACTAAATAAATTGATAAGTCCTTGTGCCAACCGAACAAGTAGACCGCGTCTATTCCATGTTTCAATATCAATTTTAACTGATTTTTCTAAATCTTGATGGAAACTATGAACCACATCTTTTGTTGCTTTGTTAGAAAATATCGAGGTCACTTCAAAGTTCAAGTGGAAACTGCGTGGATCGAAATTAACCGATCCAAGTGAACAAATAATATCATCTATCACTAAAATTTTAGAATGAACAAAATGATCTTTATATTCGTAAATCTCAACGCCAAAGGATAATAAAGCTTCATAATACGATTTAGTAGCGAAACCTGCGGTCTTTGTATCTGATAATCCTGGGACGAGTATTTGTACGATAACGCCACTTTGAACCGCAATTTTCATTGCGAGCATCATTTCCGGTTCAATGATGAGATAAGGGGTCACAATCTTAATTGACTTCTTCGCATGATTAATCATTTTCAGGTATATGTCTTTGATTAAGCCATTTTCAAAATCCGGTCCGGATTCTACGACCGTAAATAATCCTTCAAATGATTCAATGGTTTTATCCAAGGGTTTTTCCAAGACTTCATTCAAAACGTAATACCAATCTTTAATAAAAACGTTCTGAATACTGGTCACGCCATTTCCTTTGATAAGAACATGGGAATCGCGCCAAAAGCCGAATTTCTTCGATAAATGATTGTATTCATCCGCAAGATTCATTCCACCAACAAAACCGACTTTTCCATCAATGACGATGGCTTTACGGTGATTTCTAAAATTGACGTTGGTATTGAGTGGCGATAACTCTTGAGGGTCAAAAACAGCGACCTTCACCCCAGCTTTTTTCAAGTCGTGAAGATACTTTCTTTGAACATATTTTTCTGAACCAAAATGGTCATAGAGTAAATAAACGTCTAATCCCTGAATAGCCTTTTCTTTTAAGACATCTAGGACCATTCTACCCGTCGTATCTGTTTTAAGAATATAGAACTCCATCATAATGTAATCTTTTGCTTGTTTCATTTCTTCAATTAATCTTGGAAAGAAGACATCACCATTATTGAGAAGCTCGACGTAAGTATCGTTTTCGTAGACGGATCTATTTGTAATGTTATGAATAAATTTGAATAGTGAGCCAACCTCAGTATTATCGAGATGAGGTTTTGTTAATTCTTCAAACTTAAGAAAGTCCTTATTCGCAATCATGGGTCTTGTCTTCTCTAACCGTTTGGTTCTAAAATCTCTCGCAAAAATAAAATACAAGAGAATACCGATGAGCGGGTTAAATAGCATTAAAAGAATCCAATGTGATTTCTTGTATGCATAAGTTTGTTTAAATAAAATGCGAAGCGTAATGAAAACTGCTAGCAATCCCATAATGATTTCTAGTACTAAAACAAAAATACCACTTGGAAAGATATTTCTAATGCTTGAAAAGTTCATATATTGGACAATAACAACGGTGTAGATGAACAAAACGGCAATCACCATTGCTATGACAAAAAATATCCGTTTCATAAAGTTCCTCCGATAAATTCTTCTTCCTTATGATACCATAAATTCGTGTTTCTTTAAATGTATTATTCAGAGATTATGGCGAAAAAAAATCAAAATCGGATTTAAACCCCATTTTGATTTTTGAATGATTATCATTTATTATTCAACTATTTTTGCGTTTTGATAAAAACGTCTGACCGAATCTAAGGCACTGAGACAGTTCTCTTCATTCGGATAAGTTTCTCCCGTTATTAATAACGATTTGTTTGACGCAAAGAGTTTGAATTGGAACCTTCCTACTTTGTCCTTCATTACTCTAAAATTACCAGCTTCTATCGCTTTTTTAATGACGTCTAAACTTTGTAAGGCTGATGCTTTAGTGCTATATGTATTTGATTCAAATAAGACTTCACCATTAGATGCTTTTAAGCGAAATAAGATTTCGCCGTTCAATTCATCAAACTCAAATTTACCGTTATTTGCCGGTTCAATGGGTTTTAACTCAACGAGTTCTTCACGCATATCTTCTTTACTAATAGCATCTAAATTTATAATTTTGTCATTATTATAAAACTTCTTCACAGATTCAGAAGCAGATTGTGCTCTAGCGACGGATTCATAAAATTCACCCGTTGCGATAACTCTTGCTTTATTAGAATTATACAGTAAGAATTGCGTATAATTACTCTTGTCGGTATAAAATTCATAAACGCCTGATTCAACATTTTTCTTCAAGGTTTCAATCCCTGAGGCTGCGCCAGCTTTTGAAGCATAAGCTTGGCTAACAATTAAGATTTCCCCATTCGAAGCTTTTAATCGGTATTTAAATCCACCGGCTTCAGGGTATATTTCATATTTGCCTGAATAACGGCCCGATGTTGTTTCGGCCTTCGGTTTCTCTACCACTTTTTCAACAACTGGTTCGACCTTAACTTCTTCTTTTGGTGCTTGAGCAATGGGTTCTGCAGGTTGAGTAATCACTGGTGTAGGTTCTTTTGCTTTGACTGGTTCGACTGAGGGTGTCACCACCACTTCTTCAGTCTTCACTTGAGTCTTAACTGGCTCAGTTTGAACTTTCATCTTATCTTTTTTCTTTCTTCTGAAAAAACACATTTTTAATCACCCCTTTAATGTTATTATACATCATTAAATGAATTATTAAAGGGTAAACACAATATTATTCAACGGTAATTTTTTTTTCGTATTGAAGACGATATAGATTATAATAATGTCCTTTTGCTCGTAAAAGTTGTTGATGCGTCCCGGATTCAATGATTTTTCCCTTTTGCATGACCATGATTTTATTTACGTGCTGAATCGTCGATAATCGGTGAGCGACGATGAGCATTGTGCCAATATTCATCATCTTCTTCAGTGAATCTTGAATTAGTATTTCAGTTTCCGTATCGATGTTGGCTGTTGCTTCATCAAGAATCATAATCGATGGTTTATGAACGACCGTTCTAGCAAATGAAAGTAATTGACGTTGTCCACTAGAGAAATTGTTACCGCGTTCTCTCACAGCTTCGCCGTATTTATTGGGCAAGCGATCAATAAAGCGGTCAGCACCCACATAAGTACTGGCTTCAACGATTTCGTTATCAGTGATATCATCATTCATTAAACGAATGTTTGAAGCAATCGTCCCGCTGAATAAGAACACATCTTGAAGCATTTGACCTATTTGAGATCGCAGTGAATCAATTTTGATATCACGAATATCGATATCGTCAATCAAAATCTGACCTTTTTGAATATCATAATTGCGTACAATTAACGAAAGAATGGTTGTTTTACCCGATCCTGTTGCCCCAACAAACGCAACCGTTTCTTTGGGATCAACGATAAATGATACATCTTTTAAAATCCAATCTTCACCTAAATAAGCAAACCAAACATTTCTAAACTCGATTTTGCCTTT
>CAYIYY010000036.1:5142-8823 GCA_964367605.1 uncultured Candidatus Izemoplasmatales bacterium
TGATGTATTGTGTAAAGGCATAGAGCACACCAAAGGAAATGGTCCCTGCAATCGCAAGTAATGAACCATACCAAAAGACAATGATAAGCGCAACCATATAAATGGCATACATTAAAGGTCTAAAAATCGAGAAATTAAGAACTGATAATGAGTATCCCTTTCTCAGTTTCTTTGAACGTTCTTTAAATTCATTGTATTTTTTCTTTTCGCGATTAAAGATTTGAATGAGTTTCATACCGGATAAATGTTCTGATAAGTAAGCGTTTAAACCTGATACTTGATAACGAACATTCCGGTACGCTTTTCGAGAAAACTTTCTAAATACATAAGAAGCAATCGCAACCATTGGCACTGTTATCGAGATATAAAGGGTTAAAATAGGACTCTTGATCGCCATGATAACAAAGACGCCAACAATGGTTAAAGTGTTTCTAAATAGATTAATTAAGACATCGGTATAAAGTGAGTTTAACGTATTGGTATCACTGGTTACACGCGTAACGAGTTTACCAATCGGAATTTTATTAAACTGAGAAATCGAGAAATGTTCAATTTGATCAAAGACTTCCTTACGGATATTAAAGATAATCTTTTGACCAGTGATTTGGAGTAACATCGATTGTTTGTAAGACAAAAAAGCATTGATAATCATTGTTGCAAAATAGGCTATGACGATTAATATAATTTTAGTAAAATTGATATTGTCTTCTCCAAGAGAATCTAAAACCTCCGCAATAAACAACGGTCCAATCAAATCAAGCGTTACTAATAATAGCACCATAAACATCGCTAATATGAGTTGAGGAATAAAGGGTTTAACATAACTGATAAGGCGAATGATAATCGCTTTATCGGTCATATTTCTGACGTGGATGCCTTCAATGTCAACGACTTGTTTTTTCCTATTCTTAGCCATTTACTCCACCCCCTCAATCTCGTCTTCAAGCTGTTGCTGCAAGACGAGCTGTTGATAGAATGGTGATGAAGTCATGAGTTCATCATGTTTTCCGATCGCAACTAGTTTACCATCATCGATGACAATGATTTTATCTGCTTCTTTAATCGTTGAAATTCGATGCGCAATCAAAATCGTTGTCTTATTTTTTCTTAATTTCTTAAGATTAGCTAATATCATTTCTTCTGTCTTCGTATCAACCGCACTAAATGAATCATCCATAATTAAAATCTTAGGATCCTTCACCAGCGCTCTTGCGATGGAGACTCTTTGTTTTTGACCGCCCGATAATGTAACTCCGCGTTCACCCACCATCGTTTGATATCCGTTAGGGAAATCGACGATGTTTTCATGGACGTCACTTTCAATGGCCATTTCTGTTATTAATTCAAGATTATTTTCTTCAAGCGCAAATCCAATATTGTTTTCAATTGTATCAGAGAAAATAAAATTATCTTGAGGAACATATCCAATCGAATCACGAATTGATTGGATTGGTAATTTCATGATGTCTTGATCATCAATCATAACTTCATTGGCTTTTAAATTGTAGAGCCTTAACAATAAGTCAACGATGGTCGTTTTACCTGAACCCGTTCTTCCAATGATACCAACGGTCTCTCCGGCTTCGATTGTAAAACTAATATTTTTCAAAACTTCCATTTTTTGAGAAGGATATCTAAACGTTAAATTATTAAAAACTATTTTCCCATTGATGTTATCAATTTGTTTAACATCCGCTGAATCAACGATTTCAATCGGTTGATCCAACAAGTTGTTAATACGTTGTAAACTTGCTTTTGCTTGAGCACGCATGTTAATGAGTCTACCGACTGCCATCATTGGCCAAACCATGGTACCAAAGTAAGAAATATATCGCGTTAAATCACCGATACTGAATTTACCAGGATCAACATCTGTTAATCCAACTGTTTTATAGACTAAATATCCTCCAATCGCAATCATCATGATTCTGATGACGGTAATGAACATTTCAATACCAACATGCATGAGGGTTGACGCTTTAATATGGGAAATACTTTTGTCATAATTATTTTTGTTAATCTTATCAAAAGCTCGGATTTCTCTTAATTCATTAACGAAAGCTTTAATGACAGAAATACCATAAAAGTTTTCTTGAGTGAAATCACTCATTTCTTCGAAAGCTTTTTGTCTATCTTTAAATTTTCTACCCGTAATTCTAGAAACAAAAGCGGATAAAATTGATACCATAAAGAGAGGAATTAAAGCAAAGAAGGTTAAGGTGTGATCGAGTTGATACATCTTATAAAAAGCAAGACCACCTAAGAATAAGATGTCGAATGCCATCATCATTCCCGGACCAAAAGCCATTCGAACGGCTTCTAAGTCATTGGTAAAATACGCCATTAATCCCCCAGATTTATTCTCTTGGTAGAAACGACGTGATAGTTTTTCAGCGTGTGAGAACATTTTATTACGCAATTCAAAGTCAATTCTTCTTGAGGTTCCCATGATAAAAATTCGCCATAAAAAACGTCCAGCAACAATGATTAATCCCCAAATGATGAGGTCTTTGATGTAGACTTTTAATATAGCTTCAGTTAATGTTTTCGCTTCAATTCCTTCAATAATCGACCCAGTAACATCTGGAATCAATAATTGAACATAATCTACTGTGATTAGCGCCGCAATCCCTATGAGAAAAAATATTCCATACTTCAAGTAGAACCGATTCACATGTTTTCCAAATAGCATATCATCACTCCCGTATTTAACAACATTACAATTTTAATACATTACACTTAAAAATTCAATTTAAATTATGAATACTGATGAATAACTTTCTTTAGAAAATAAAAACGTTGGGTGTGGATTCCCAACGTTTTGTAATTTTGGCTGATTAACGTTTGCTGAATTGTGGAGCACGACGAGCGCCTTTAAGACCGTATTTTTTACGTTCTTTAACACGCGGATCTCTGGAAATCATACCGGCAGGTTTTAAAATCTTACGGTATTCAGGATTTACTTCAAGTAAAGCTCTTGTGATGCCAAGACGGATTGCTCCTGCTTGACCAATAAGTCCGCCGCCGAATACGTTGACGGAGATATCGAATGTTGACTCGTTTGCGGTTAGAACGAGTGGTTGTTGGGCATCTAGACGAGCAAGGGCCGAAACCATATACTCTTCAAATGGACGACCATTAACGGTGATTAGACCTTTACCAGGTCTTAAAATAACACGTGCTACAGCAGATTTTCTTCTGCCAGTGCCGCGATACATTACTGATTTAGCCATAATAGTCCCCCTTATCCCTTAATAACCATAACTTCCGGTTTTTGAGCCGAATGTTTATGTTCGCTACCCGCATAGACGAATAACTTTCTGTACATGTCACTTCCGAGTTTTCCTTTTGGTAACATACCTTTAATTGCCAGTTCGAGCATTCTTGTTGGTTTTTCTTGCATCATGACTTTTGCCGTTCTTGATTTCAAACCACCAGGATAATTTGAATGATGATAATAAATCTTATCATTCCATTTATTGCCGGTTAATTCGATTTTATCTGCATTGATGATGATAACATTGTCACCGCAATCCACATGTGGTGTGAAGGTTGGTTTATGTTTTCCTCTCAATACCGATGCCACTTCTGAAGCAACACGTCCTAAAACGAGGCCAGTAGCGTCAACGACAAACCATTTTCTTTCAATCGTGTTCTCATTTGCCATATAGGTTTTCATTT
>CAYIYY010000037.1:0-3170 GCA_964367605.1 uncultured Candidatus Izemoplasmatales bacterium
ATCATATCAATCTCTTCATCGACTTTTTCACCGTCGAGGGCATTATCAATAAAGATTTTCTTATTTGAAGTCTTTGTTTGTTCCTCATTGCTATTGACGAGTAATTCCTCATAAAGTTTTTCACCCGGTCTTAGGCCTGTAATTTTCACATCAATATCGGTATAAGGTCTTAATCCAGCAAGCATAATCATTTTTTCTGCTAAATCAATGATCTTGACCGGTTCACCCATATCAAGGATAAAGATTTCTCCGCCTTTTGCGAAAGTTCCAGATTGTAATATTAACCCTACAGCCTCAGGAATTGTCATGAAATACCGGATAATATTACGGTCTGTGACCGTGACTGGTCCACCATTTTCAATTTGTCTTTTAAATAATGGTACTACTGATCCATTCGAACCCAAAACATTACCAAAGCGAACCGCTGAATACTTTGTCTCAGAAATAGAATCAAAATGTTGAATAATCATTTCCGCAAACCGTTTGGTAGCTCCCATGACATTGGTTGGTCGAACTGCTTTATCACTCGACACTAGAACCATTTTCTGTACACCATGTTCGCTACATAATTTAGCAATATTATAGGTCCCGATAACATTTGTTCTTACGGCTTCTACTGCCGAATCTTCCATCAAAGGCACATGTTTGTAAGCGGCTGCGTGAAACAATAACTCCGGTTTAAAATTATTGAATATCGTATTCATCCGGTCATAGTTATAAACTGAAGCAATCAAGACAATTGGTTTGATTGCTTTTGGATCATTTTGATATTTTCGGTTTAATTCCATTTGTAGATCATAAATCCCGTTTTCATATATATCAACGAGCAACATACTCGCGGGATTATAATTCAGTATTTGTCTAACCAATTCTGAACCAATGGAACCGCCTGCGCCCGTCACCATGACACGTTTGCCTGAGATAAAATCATTGATTCCATCCATATCTAAATCAACAACTCTTCGAGATAAAAGATCTTCAACATGAACTTCTAATAATCGTTTTGGAGCGTCTTTCTTTAATTCTTTAAACTGCGGTAATCTTCTTATTTTTACGGGACGTTCCGCAATCAATTTGATGACTTGTTGGAGACGGTCATTTTCAATATTAGCAATTGAAATAACAACTTCATCAATGCGTAATTGATCAATTAAATCTGGAATTTGTTCAATCGGACCGTAGATAGGTAATCCTGCCATTAATTTACCGATTTTCATCGAATCATCATCGACAAAGGCAACGGGATAGTTATTAAACATTTCATTATTTCTTAATTCGTCGATAACAATTTTTCCACCTGCGCCAGCGCCAACGAGTAAAGTTCTTTTTCCAAATGGATTTTTTTGTCTGAATAGGATATGTTTGATTAATCGTTTTGAAACTCTAGTACCGGCTAATAAAGTCGCTTCTAAGATTAAAATGAAGACAAGATATTGTTCGGGAATAAAATAAAAATTACGGATGACAAGGGTTGTGAACGCGATGATGGCAGTTGAGAGAAATACTGCAATAAAAACACGAATGATTTCGTCAAATCCAAAAGTATCTAAAACGAGTTGATAAAGTTTAAAAAACAAGTAGAATATAATCTTGAAAATAATAACGAATGGTAACATTGTGAATGCCAAGATAACTTGGTCATGACGCATGACGCTTAAAGGAGGCATCGTTAATGCGAGTATGGCCAGCGAGTAAGTCGCGGCGATACAGATTGCATCAATAAACATAAATTGAATGATTCGAATTTTTTTCATGTTACTGCCTAATGGAACAGACATTCCTCTTTTCATGAATATACCAATCCTCTCAACACACTAATGTATCAAGATTTTAACACAGCGCCATACTTAATTCAATACCCTTAAGTGGAATGATAAGCCTAATTTTCGCATAAATTCACTCGCAAAATACCGAACAATTATCCCATAAAGAATGAGAAAGAGCCACTTCTCAACATTTCCATTGATTAAGTGACTCTTATACTATTTTATTCTTTGATAGGACGATGCAATGGAATATCAAAATAAAATTCCACCCCATCGATTTTGTTCGAAACACCATATGATAATCCCAAATTGTTTAATATCGTCTTAACAATTGATAACCCGAGTCCTTGACCACCATAGGCTCTTGTCCTTGCCTTATCAACTTTATAAAAACTTTCCCAAATTCTTTCTAAACTATCTTCTGGTATGGGTTTTCCTGAATTAAATACACTTAACCGAATAATATTTTTATCTAATTGAACTGAAGTAACTTTCAAGATTAAACGATCATCCATATGATTTAATGCATTTGAGACATAATTCGTTAATACGGTTTGTAAGGCATCAAAATCGGTTGAAACCAATAATTCATCCACTTCAACGATGGGGATAATCGATTTTTCAGTTAATTTAATCGCATATAGTTTCATAGTATCATCAACGAAGTCTTTCAAAGTAAACTCCGACATGTTGAATTGTTGGAATCCACTTTCAAGTTGACTGATTTTTAAGAGTCCCATCACGAGCTTATTCATTTTATTTGATTCATCCATTATGATATTAAGATAATCATCTTTCATATCTTCGGTTAAACCAGATAATTTCAAAGCTTCTGAATAACCTAAAATTAAAGAAATTGGCGTTTTTAATTCATGGGAAGCATTCGCAATAAATTCTCTTCGCAGTTTATCAATATTAGTTTTTAATTGAATGTCATCTGCAAGGCGTTTATTAGCTTCTTGTAACTCTTTGATTGACGTTTCAAGTTGACTACTCATCTTATTGATAGAGAGCCCTAAATCGCCTAATTCGTCGTTAGAGGTCATCGCTACGCGCTTATCAAAGTTTAAATTAGCAAGATCTTGTGTCACTTCATTCATTTGCATAATGGGATTGGTGAATCGGTAACTGAATAAATATACAACAAGTCCTGATAAAATCATGAAGATAAATCCAACCATGATGGTGAATGTATTAAAAATAGCGATACTTTCATGAATTGATTGGAATGATACGGTTAATATATAGTAAAGGTATAAACCGTCTTCTTGTTCTTCAGCGACGCAAAGTGCTAATAATTGAAAATCATCATTTTCAACACCATATTCATCCTTAGGCACAATTTTTGCTAAATACGCTAAATAAGAAGTCTCTGATGCGGATACATACACTGCTTGAACATCA
>CAYIYY010000037.1:3270-8784 GCA_964367605.1 uncultured Candidatus Izemoplasmatales bacterium
GCAAGAATGATGCCATAGATAATTAAGAATAACCTACTCTTAATGGAGGTTCTCATTTTCTATGTCCAGTCGATATCCTATGCTTCTAACGGTTGAAATATAGTTAGCGGCATCACCGAGTTTAGAACGCAATTGTTTGATATGCGTATCTACTGTTCTTAAATCGCCGAAATAATCATAATTCCAAACAGCATTCAAAATTTTATCTCTAGAAAGGGCGATGCCTTTATTATCGATAAAGAATTTCAATAATTCAAACTCTTTTGGCGTTAACTCAATGCGTTTATCAGAGACGAAAACTTCTCTAGATGCTAAAGACATTTTAATCGCGCCAAAGGATAAATCAGTGATTTCAACTTTTTCGCGTTTAACGATTTTATTAATTCTTGCCATTAAGACTGAAGGCGAAAAAGGTTTCGTGACATAATCGTCTGCGCCTAACTTAAATCCTTTTAACTGATCATACTCATCGCTTCTCGCCGTTAACATCACGACGGGAACGGTTGAAAATTCACGAATTCTTTCTAAAACAAACCATCCATCGTATTTGGGCATCATCACGTCTAAAATCACCAAATCAATTTTGGTTTTTGAATTAAACATCATATCAATTGCTTGTTCACCATCTTCAGCTTCAAGCACCTTATAGCCTTCTCTTTGTAAGAATTCAGCTAGTAATTTCCGGATTCTGAACTCATCATCCGCAACTAAAACATTAATATTTTTCATATATTCATCACACATCCTTCGAAAATAAAAGACTGTCACAGTCATTTATTATTATATCATAAAAAGCTTTATCGCTTATTATTTCATGACGAATGCGGTACAAAGTAAAACACCGCATAATCGCTTGGTGAAATTCAATGACTCAAAATAACTTTATATAGGGGGATAAGTTGATTCGAGCGTTATGAATTCTACAACTTCATTATAAAGGTAATATATGGAGAAATTGTGAGTATTTATCACAAAAACGCTAAAAAGAAAACACAATCGAAATCAATCGATTGTGTTAATTAAGAATGATCGTATTATTGAACAATTTATTTGCAATTGTTTCCCCAAATTTTTTATTGATAATATTGAAAGCTTCTTTCAAGTAGTTGGATCTAAATTCATGGACATCTGAAGCAATAAAATCAACCAATCCGATTCGAATGAGTTTCATACACAGTTTTTGAATACTAGGACCATATTTACCAACTATCGAATGGGCGTTAAGTTGAATATACGCTCCCATTTTTTTGATTAACTCATAATCATCGATATTGGTAAGGTAGGAATACCGTTCGGGGTGAGCGACAATTGGAATATACCCCGCTGCTTTCAAATTATGAATCGCATCTGCGATATCTTCTTCAGCTTCTGACATTGAGAACTCAACTAAAACAAATTTTGAATCTCCCATGGACTTGATCATCTTGTTTTTTAAAAAACGCATTGAATCAATCGTGTAGTAGATTTCATTTCCTAAATGCAGATTGATTTTATACCCTGCTCTTTGAACTTCTTTTTTAAAATCTTCGAAGACTTTCAAATTATTTTCATAAGTTGATAAATAATTTCTTGTCTTCATAAAATGCGGCGTTAAGAATAAATCGGTAACACCATACTCTACTTCGGTTTTAATCATTTCAAGAGAAGCTTTGAGTGTGGTTGATCCATCATCTACAAAGGGTAATACATGGGAATGGATATCAATCATTTTGATCAACAACCTCTCTAATTATTTCTCTGCAGAATAGTAATGGTATCCACGGTAGCCTTTTGTTTTACGAACGTCAACATTCGCCAAAACGCCACCGATAATATTTGCATTGTTTTCTTGTAACTGTCTTAAACCTTCTTTACAGTCATCTTTTTTCGTCTTGTTATAGGCAGCAACATAAACAACGCCATCCGCAAGTTTGGAGATAATTGCCGCATCCGTTACTAAAAGTACGGGTGGGGTATCAATAATAATATATTCATATTCATTACGGAGTGATTCGATTAACTTAATCGTTTTTTGCGATTCTAAAACGATATGAGGGAAGGAGATATGTTTTCCGGTTAACAATAAATCAATGCCTGATTCATCTTTGATGATGAGTTGATGGTAATCAACGTCATCACGAATGTAATCATAGAAACCAATATCATTCACTTTATGAAACGCACGATGAATTTTAGGACGGTGAAAATCAAAATCCAGGATAATGACTTTGCGTTTCTTTTCAGCGTATACAGCAGCAAGATTAATACTCGTTGTTGTTTTACCGTCTTCTGGCGTCGCAGATGTACACTGAATAACTTGTAAGTTCCTTTTCGTAGCTTTCATCGAAATGTTTAATTCAAGTTTACGATAAGCTTCAGCTTCCATGGAATTCGGTGTTTCGATAACAACATTCTTATATTCAAAATATTCCATCTAGTCCACCAACTTTCTTTCTTTGACAGTCCCAGGAACGGTTGCGATAACATTGATATTCAAATATTTTTCCATATCACTCGCGCTTTGGAACTTATTATTGAATAACTCTTTAACAAATACAATTCCTAGAGATAAGATACCACCAACCAAAAAACTGATAATGACATTCAAGGTTTTATTTGGAGCGCTTGGACTGGTAGGAATCTTCGCATAGTCGATTGGGTTTAAACGATCTTTTAACAAAACATAATTGTCTGCTTTTTCAATGGATTGAGTAATTAATGTATTTGCGATTTCGGCTGCTAAATCCTTATCATGATTTTCAACAGCGATATCAATAATCGGAACACTGGTAACTGTCGAAATCGTAATCATACCGGCCAGTTGACTTGGAGTCACGCCCGATAATTCAGGAATTTCAGCGATGACTGCATCTAATACCAAATCTGTCATTGCGAATGCTTTGTACGTCGCAACTAGATTTTGAGATATTGATAATGCAGATTGGTCTGACGTCGTCGTTTCAGTAACGGACACCTCAATTGCCACAGATGCTTCAGCCGTATATGAGGGTTCAATAATAACAAATGTATAAATAACACCAATAATCGTCACCCATAAGGTGACCAAAAAAACAATTGTGATATTATCCCAAACGATTTTAAATAATTCAGTTAATGATATTCCTTGTTCAACTGATTCTTGAACATATTTTTGTTCTTCCATCTCAATCACTCCTTAGAAATAAATATTCGTATAACGATGTCTATATTTTACATGAAAAGGAACTAAATATCAAACAAGTTCTCCCATTATTAATGGAAAGTCACTAAACCAACCATAAATGCGATAACTCCAAGTGCAAATGTATAGATTGCGAATGGCAATAAACGTCCTTCACGGTATAACTTAAACATAAATCTTAAGGCAAATCTCGTTGCGACAATGCTTGCAATTAATGCCGCAATATAATAAAAAATTTGATAAGGTTTTGTTGGATCGATACCAAGCGTTGTTAAATCAGGACTATCAAGTACAATAATCAAATAATTCATAAAGGAGCCAATTGATAAAGGGATATAAAGCATAAACGAGAGATTCAAAGATGTTTCCATCGACATTTTACGGCGCAAACCCGCTGAAGTAGTAATACCACTTCGTGACAAACCTGGTAAAATAGCGAACGCTTGAAAGATTCCGATAAAAATAGCATCCTTATAACTGATTGTTTGACGCCCATTAACATAAGAAGCATTTCTAACGATATAAAGTACGGTCGCCGTCATGATGAGCCCGGCGCCTGCCATAATTAAGTAATGATCTTGATAAATGGCGTCAACTGTTGTCGCTAGAAAATAACCAATAAGACTTCCCGGAATCGTAGCGGCAGCTATTTTTAAAACATAATGGAATCCTTCTTCAGTATCTACTCGCGAAGAAGGAACAAATACATAATAAAAAAAGTTTGAAAACAGTCGGTAAATAAATTTTCTAAAGTAATAAATGATGGCTAGTAAAGAACCAACATTGACTAAAATGAGAAATAAGAGTCCTTCATCGGCTTTAATATTTAAAATTTGCTGAAAAATTGCCACATGACCTGAGGACGATACGGGCAAGACTTCAGTTACTCCTTGGACAATCCCAAGAAAAATATATTTTAATAATTCGATGAAGGACATGTGTATACTCCCAAAATAATAACCTAATTCATATAGGTTAAGCACTCATTATATAAGTCGTTTGTTATAGTTTTATGATGTACAATACAATAGATAAAAAACCTAATAGGAAACAATAAAAACTAAAGTATTTGAGTTTCCCCGATTTAAAGATATTAAAGATAAATTTAAAAGCAATAAATGTCGCAATAAAAGCTCCACCAAAAGCTAATGCATAATAAAGTAAATATTCATTAGAAGGAAGTCCTAATCCTTCGTCTGAAAGTTTTATCAAATACAAAAGCATGGAACCCACTGACACTGGAATATACATCAAAAATGAGAATCTTAAAGCCGAATCAATGCCCACGCCTCGTTTTAAAGCCGTCGTAGTAGTTGCGCCAGAACGTGATATCCCCGGGACTAAAGCAACACCTTGAGCAAGTCCTAATAATATTGAATCGACATAAGATATGTGAGTGTATCCTTTTTTGATTTTACCTTGACTGGTTAGTAATAAAATCGTTGCGGTAAATAAAAGGCCAACCCCTGATAATAAGACGTTATATTCTCTCATTAAAGCATCAATTTGATCATTGAAGAGTATCCCAACGATTGCAGCAGGAATTGAAGCAATAATCAATTTAATAAATGTCGCAAATCCGTCTTTAGAATCATTTCGTCTTGTTGGTACAAGGATATATGTAAATACATCTTCTGCAATATTAAAAATATCACGAATAAAAACGATTAAGAAAGCTAATAAGGATCCAGTATTAACTAAAATAAGAAATAACAATCCTTCATCCACTTGCATTTGAAATAATACTTTTGCAATTTCAACGTGCCCTGATGAAGAAATAGGTAGGACTTCAGTTATACCTTGAATTATCCCTAACAGTAAGTATTTAATTGCTTCTAATAAACTCATATAAGTCACCACCTCTTGTTATTAGTCAAGAAAAAAGCCGGTAGAAATAAACCGGCTATGCTAAAGCATTGCTCGCTATTCTACTTCAGTTAGCCAAAGGCCATGAAGGTTACAAAATTCGTATACTTTAATTTTTTGATCTGGGATGATATTAAAAGTCCATATGGGTGTATCACCAGAAACAAATGTTTTAATTTGATAAGTTGTATCTTGAGCAATAAAAATCCATTGAATCCAATGTTCTGTTGCCATAGGGTGTAAAACACTACCTACGGTTACTTTGATTTGATCAGCTGCAACCTTTTCTACAACAGGTAAATGCTTTTCATTGCCTTGATCCATCGTTTTTGGTTGTAATAAAGTCATTTCTTCACCGCAGCAAGTCAATGTTCCTCCACCAAAATAAGTGTAGACAATCCGTTTGCAATGTTTACAATAAAAAATATTCATATATTTATCCACTCCTCATATTGAAACTTATTATAGTAATAATACCACAATTGTAA
>CAYIYY010000038.1:0-8747 GCA_964367605.1 uncultured Candidatus Izemoplasmatales bacterium
TTTTATTTACAAAAAATATAAATTCAATGATAAAATGAATTGAAACTTTTGAAAAGAGAGATGCTTATGGAAAAATACACCACTGAATACTTACAATCATCGCTTCTAAATTATTATTCTAGCTTTGCTAGAGATTTACCTTGGCGAAAAACAAAAGATCCTTACTGCATCTGGGTTTCAGAAATTATGTTGCAACAAACACAAGTTAAAACCGTGATTCCTTACTACGAACGTTTTATCGATAAGTTGCCGAATATCAAAGCACTGTCAGAAGCTAAAGAAGATGAACTTTTAAAATTATGGGAAGGATTAGGATATTACTCACGTGTTTTAAATATGCATAAAGCTGCAAAAATGGTTGTGAATGATTTCAATGGAATCATGCCACATTCATCAAAAGCATTATTAACATTACCAGGCATTGGATTATATACCGCAGGTGCGATTGCGTCGATTGCATATGAAGAAAGAATTTCAGCCGTTGATGGGAATGTTCACCGGGTATTATCAAGGTATTTTGGACTTTCTTTAACCAAAGAGGCATTAGTACCTTTAATGGATGATATTTTACCTTTTTCAAGAATTGGTGATTTTAATCAAGCAATAATGGAAATAGGAGCGCTTATCTGCCTTCCAAATTCGACGCCACAATGTCTTAGTTGCCCATTAAAAGAACATTGCGTTGCCTTCAATTTAAATCTTATCGATACATTACCGCTTAAACCAAAGAAACTCAAAAGAACAAAAGAATTGTATACGATGTTAATGATAACCGATGATCATTATTTCTATCTTCAAAAACGTCCCTCCAAAGGATTATTAGCGAACTTATGGGAATTTCCTTTACTAGAAGGTCATTTATCAATAGAGGAGGTCTCAAAGCATCTCAACACCCTTGATTATTTTAATTTTGAGATTCATCCCTTACCGAATACTACTCATACCTTCACTCATAAAGATTGGGATATTATCGCGTATCAAATCAAGATAAAAAACCCTCATCTTATCCCCGGCTTAACCCTGGTATCAAAAGATGAATTAAAAAATGATTATACACTTTCGTCCTTATTTAACAAATATCAGGAATATTACCGATGAACGCTAAATGGTTAAAAATCGTTGCGGTGATCTTGATGATCATCGATCATATCGGATTTTATTTGATACCAGAAGGAACCATAAATCTTGTATTTCGGGCAATTGGACGAATCGCCTATCCATTATTTGCATTTATGATTGCGGAAGGGTTTCATAAAACCCATCATTTAAAAAAATATTTCTTAAGATTGTTGCTATCTGCGCTCATAATGGAATTGATCATTGTTATCATTTATTTGATAACCTTAGAAAATTATCTCATTCACATCAATGTCTTTATTCCTTTATTATTTGGATTAACAGGTTTAACCCTCTTTTATCAACCCAAGTGGTATTTGAAGATATTGATTATTCCGTTATTAGTTCTGGCAGAAATCTTACAAATATCCTATGGTTTATATGGTGTTTTAATCATTTTAATCTTTGGAATTATTCCCAAACGGATGGAACAAATCACGACGTTCATTCTGATGAGTTTATTCTTTATTGATTGGCCGTTATTGACGTTTCTCAATTTAGAATCACTGGCGAGATACCCTTATATCCAGTGGGCTTCAATATTATCGTTTATCCCCATTATTCTTTATAACAAAGAAAAGGGATCTTACAATAAATGGATATTTTATGCTATTTATCCGCTTCATTTAGGTATTATTTTACTAATCAAATATTTAATGACAAGGTGAGGAATTTATGAAAAAGAACAGAACATTTGGTTTTGCGGTTATTGCGATTATTTATGTTTTAGCAGTTTTACTCGGTTTATTCGTTTTTAGATGGATGGAAGCGTATGTTTCTTTTTATCTTGCCATCTTTATCGCTGATGTTGCTGCGACTTTGTTTGTTTATCTAACAGGTGTTTTTGTCAAAAATACGTCAGTTTATGATCCTTATTGGAGTGTCCAACCATTAGTCATCGTTTTATTCATCTTAACTCGGTTTCAAGTCTGGAATTTAGGGATTTTGATGATGCTTATTGCATTATTCTACTGGGGCATTCGTTTAACAGCCAACTGGGCTTATACGTTTGATTCATTAGAATTTCAAGATTGGCGTTATGACATGCTCAAAGAAAAATCAGGTAAACTATATCCCGTTGTAAGTTTACTAGGCATTAACCTATTTCCAACCATAATTGTTTTTCTAGCGGTTTTACCAGCCATTATTTTCTTTGAAAAAGGTGGTTCTAATTTCTTTACTTTTGTTGGATTTGCGATTTGTTTATTAGCAGCGTCCCTTCAACTATTCGCCGACATTCAAATGCAACGATACCGGAAATCGCCGCATCATAAATCAGAGATCATTAATATCGGTTTATGGAAATATTCAAGACATCCGAATTACTTAGGAGAAATACTGATGTGGTGGGGAGTCTTTATCATGATGTTTTCCGTCAATCCGGATTTATGGATTTATGGCATTGGCGCACTCCTAAACACGGCCATGTTTTTCTTTATCTCCATTCCGATGGCTGAAAAACGCTTAGCGAATTATAAAGCTAATTTTGGTGAATATAAAAAGAATACAAGGATGTTACTACCGCTAAAAAAAACAAGTAAGTAGGTGATTTTGTGGAAAATATCATATCAAAGCATCACTTTTTAAAGAAATACTTTGATTATTCGGGATGGAATTATCAAAGTGAAATTACCATCTTAGAAAACGGACGATTAGAACAAAATCATCCATTACGGATTATCAGAACTGAAGGGAAACTCATTATTGAGTACATGCCAGGTTTTCAAACAATCGATGAATCGATTATCTCAAGTGATATGTCAAACCAAGAAATCGTTACTTTAATTCTTGGCTCTAACGTTTCTTTTTTTGAGCAACAATCGTTTGTGATGTTTGCGAAAGAATCAATGACGTTACCTTTATCTGAAGGATTAAGAATTGAACCCTTATCGATTCAAAGAAAATTAGATTTGGGACGGTTAAAATCGGCTTGTTCCAGTCATGAACTTGAGAGGTCATTGGTTGGATTAGAAGATGATGATACGTTAGGTATCTACCATGGTAATGATTTGCTCGCAGCGGGATCCTTATGGTTCTTAGGAGAAGAATTAGCAGATATTCATCTTATTACTCATCCTAAATTTAGATCAATAGGGTTAGGAAAACTATTGATAGGGTTATTAGTTAACCGTGCTTTTAGATTAAACCGAATTCCAATTGCTCGGGGCGAAATCCAAAATGAAGCGACGTATCACGTGGCTTTATCAACCGGATTTGTCGAAGCAATTTCAATCTTTGAGATTGTCGTAGATTAAACGCCTTTATGGCGTTTTTTCTTTCTTTATACAAGCATTAAAAGGTTGTTAATTTACCTATTTGATGGTATGATATCTTTAGATGTAAGCGTAATCATTTGATTTAGACCGTCTTTTTACGGTCAATCGAGAAATGGGAGAAAAAGATGATCATACTGGATGGAAAGAGTTTAACACTTGAACACTATGTAAAAGTGGCACGCGGAAAAGAAAAAGTTGTGATTGCAAGCAGTGCGAAAGAAGCCGTTGAAAAAGCAAGGGCTTATGTCGACATGATTTCTAAAGGCAAAAAGCCGGTTTATGGTATTAATACCGGATTTGGGAAATTATCCGATGTTTCCATCAATGCTTGTGACGTTGGATTATTACAAAAGAATTTATTGATGAGTCATGCTTGTGGTGTTGGAGAACCTTTAGCCGCCGAAATCGTTCGAGGGATGATGGCTTTAAGAATCAACGCCTTAATTAAAGGTTATAGCGGTATTCGATTAGTTACCATTGAGAAACTTTTAGAATTACTGAATTTAGATATTATCCCTGTTGTCTTTGAAAAAGGCAGTTTAGGAGCTTCCGGAGATTTAGCGCCTTTGTCACATATGAGTTTACCACTTCTCGGATTAGGAGAAGTCTTTTATCAAGGAAAACGAATGGATACAATGACTTGTTTTAATCTAGCAAAAGTATCGCCATTACCTGAGTTAATGGCGAAAGAAGGGCTTTCTTTGATTAATGGAACACAAGCCATGAATGCAAGAGGAGCCCTTATTTTATATGATGCATTTCAGTTAGAAAAATTATCGACGTTATCTTTATCGATGTCACTTGAAGCCTTACAAGGCATTATTGATGCTTTTGATTCAAGAGTTCATGAAGTGAGAAATCAAAAAGGTCAAATCCAAGTCGCAAAAGATGTATTATTTAATTTAAAACATTCAAAAAATGTGACTAAACAAGGTGAATTACGAGTTCAAGATGCGTATAGTTTGAGATGTTCGCCGCAGGTTCATGGGGCGATTCTTGACACGCTCAATTTTGTTCATGATATTGTCCTTCGTGAAATGAACGCCGTAACCGATAATCCCATTGTATTTGCTACACAGGAAGAAGCAATCAGTGCGGGTAATTTTCATGGAGAACCTTTAGCTTTTGCTTTTGATTATTTAGGTATTGCGTTATCAGAGCTAGCCAATATTTCTGAAAGACGTTTAGAAAGACTCGTTAATCCGCAATTATCGAACGGATTACCTGCATTTTTGTCTCATCAATCGGGTCTTAATTCAGGTTTTATGATTGTACAATATAGTGCGGCTTCGTTAGTCAGCGAAAACAAAGTTTTATCACATCCTGCAAGCGTTGATTCGATTCCTTCGTCAGCGAATCAAGAAGACCATGTATCGATGGGTTCGATTTCAGTCAATAAAGCGAGTACAATATTATCTAATGTTCAATCCGTGATCGGAATGGAATTTTTTGCAAGTGCGCAAGCCATTGATTTAAGAAATGCATCGGACCGTTTAGGGATTATGACCTTCAAAGCTTATCAGTTGATTCGAAAATATATTCCCTACATTAACGATGATCAAGTGATGTACCCCTATCTTCATCAAGTGAAAGCTTTGATTGCTTCTGGAACGTTTTATAAAACAATTTATGGAGGTGATCAATAATGGAATATAAAACCATTATTGAAACGTTATTTCCAACATTACCAAAACCTTGTCAATTTCAAGCATCTATCAGGAGAGCTCCGAAGCGGTTCTTTTCATTAACGGAAGCAGAAACGGCTTTAGCCTTAAAAAATGCCTTAAGATATATTCCAAAAAAATGGCATGAAGAATTAGCTTTAGAATTTTTAGACGAACTATTAACGATGGGAAGAATCTATGGATACCGTTTCCGACCTCAGGGCAGAATTTATGGTCGTCCTATCGATGACTATCAAGGCATCACCTTACAAGGTCGTGCCTTTCAAGTGATGATTGATAACAATCTCGATTTTGATGTTGCACTTTACCCTTACGAATTAATCACGTATGGTGAAACTGGGGCGGTTATGCAAAACTGGATGCAATATCATTTAATCAAATATTATTTACAAACGATGACCGATTCACAAACGTTAGTCGTCTCTAGCGGCCATCCGCTAGGACTTTTTCCATCGCATAAAACTTCACCCAGAGTCATGATTACCAATGGATTATTAATCGGTGAATATGATAACTTAGAACAATGGAATCGGTTGGTTGCTTTAGGGGTTTCTTCTTATGGGCAAATGACCGCGGGAGGATGGATGTATATTGGCCCTCAAGGCATTGTCCATGGGACTTATTCAACGTTATTAAATGCTGGTAGAAGCAAATTAAATATCCCTGAAAATGAAGATTTAAAAGGCGTTTTATTTGTTTCTTCTGGACTTGGTGGTATGAGTGGCGCGCAAGGAAAAGCTGTTAAAATCGCGGGTGGAGTCGGTATTATCGCTGAAGTCGATTTATCTCGCATCGAAACCAGACATTCGCAAGGATGGGTTGATGCAGTGTATTATACCGCAAAAGAAGCTTTTGAAGTCGCTTTAAAAGCGAAAAAGGATTTTCTGCCTTTAGCCATTGCATATCATGGAAACATCGTTGATTTATTAGATTACGCCAATGAATTTAAGATCAAAATCGATTTGTTAAGTGATCAAACCAGTTGTCATGCGGTGTATGATGGCGGTTATTGTCCGAAAGGATTATCTTTTGAAGAACGAACGAAGTTATTAAAACATGATAAACCGATGTTTATCGAAAAAGTAAATCAAGGATTAAAACTCCATTACCAAGCCATCAAACAATTAGTGGAAAATGGGACTTATTTCTTTGACTATGGCAATAGTTTTATGAAAGCTGTTTTTGATTCTGGTGTTTTAGAAATCGCTCAAAACAAACATGACATACATGATGGATTTATTTGGCCATCTTACGTTGAAGATATCATGGGACCGGTTTTATTTGATTATGGTTATGGTCCTTTCCGCTGGGTATGTTTATCAGGGAAAGAATCAGACTTAGATAAAACTGATTTCGCTGCGATGAGTTGCATTGAAAAAGATCGTCGTTTCCAAGACCTCGATAATTTTAACTGGATTAAAAACGCTAAGAAGAATAACCTCGTTGTTGGAACCAAGGCAAGAATCTTATATCAAGATGCGATGGGAAGATTAAAAATAGCGCTTAAATTCAATGAAATGGTCAGAAATAAAGAAGTCGGACCCATCATGTTAGGTCGTGACCATCATGATTGCGGAGGAACGGATTCTCCATTTAGGGAAACTTCCAATATTTTAGATGGTTCTAATTTAACGGCAGATATGGCAACGCAGGTGGCTTTAGGAAATGCTTCTAGAGGGATGAGTTTAGTCGCTCTTCATAACGGCGGTGGCGTCGGTATTGGAAAAGCCATAAATGGCGGTTATGGCATGGTTTTGGATGGCTCGTTTGAAACCGATGAAATCTTAAAATCTGCGATGACATTTGACGTCATGGCGGGTGTTTCAAGACGTGCATGGGCCAGAAATAAAAATGCGGTGACGGCCACAAAAGAGTATTTAAGTCACCACTTGGATACCTTAATTACGTTACCCGAACTGACCAATGAGAATGATATCAATGAACTCGTAAAAAAACATTACATCCAAGGGGGAAAATAATATGCAAAGAATCATTGAATGTGTACCTAATTTTTCAGAAGGAAGAGACCTATCAAAAATAGAACGTATCGTCGCGCCTTTTAAAAATCAAGTTAATTTTAAAATGATATCCTATGAACCAGACGCTGATTATAACCGAACGGTGGTCACCTTGATTGGTGAAGTAGATACGATCATGGAAGCATTAATCCCGTTCGTGAAGAATTGTATTGATGAAATAGATATGAATTTTCAATCGGGTGAACATCCTAGAATTGGGGCAGTCGATGTCATTCCATTTATTCCAATTCAAAATGTGACGATTGAGGATTGTGTCACCTTCGCAAATATCATGGGTGAAAAAATCGCTTCATTATTTGATATTCCGGTTTTTCTTTATGCGAAAGCAGCGAAATCTGAGGAGCGGATATCGTTACCTAATATTAGAAAAGGCGAATATGAAGGCATGAAAGAAAAGATTAAAGATGTTGCTTGGCATCCTGATTTTGGAAAACCAGTGACCCATCCTACTTTTGGATCTTTAGCGGTTGGCGCAAGAGATTTCTTAGTCGCATTCAATATTGATTTAGATACCGATAATGAAAAAACAGCGTCTGCACTCGCGAAAACCATTCGTCAATCGAGTGGCGGTTTTCAGCATATACAAGCTGGTCCTGCATTTTTAGAAAAACAGGGACATATGCAAGTGACAATGAATATCTTAGATTACTCAAAGAATCCGGTTTACCGCATTTTTGAAGTTATCAAATTTGAAGCTTTAAGATATCATGTTCAAGTGAAATCCTCAGAAATCATTGGGCTTATTCCAAAACAAGCCTTACTAGATTCAGTCAAATACTACCTACAAGTTCATCAACTCCCGTATGATAAAAATATGGATTTAGAGTCGTTAACAGTTTATGCCATCACGTATTTACAGTTCAGAGACTTTGATAAAACGAAGATTGTAGAATATTGGATATAGGAGGTGTCTATGCCTAAAACAATTATCAAGAACATTCAAACAATTTATACATCAACGGGATCATCGTTACTCAAAGGATCGTCAATGAATCAAGTGATGGTACTAAACGATGCTTATATCGTCATCCAAGATCAATACATCTATGCTTTAGGAACAGGCTCATTTGATAAATACCTCGATAAAGACGTGATTATTCATGATGCGAAAAACGCCATCGCCATCCCTGGATTAATTGATTCGCATACGCATTTAGTCCATGGTGGTTCAAGAGAATCTGAATTTGCGAAAAAGATTGAAGGCATCCCTTATTTAGATATTTTAAAGAAGGGTGGCGGAATCTTATCGACCGTTGAAATGACAAGAAAGGCAACTTTCGATGAACTCTATTTGAAAGCTTATCAATCTTTAGATGAAATGTTACTCTTAGGTGTCACAACCATTGAAGCAAAAAGTGGATATGGTCTTGATTTAGACAATGAAATCAAACAATTGAAAGTGGCAAAGAAACTTCATGAACAACATCCCATTGATATTATATCAACCTATATGGGAGCGCACGCCATTCCAAAAGAATATCTTACGAACAGAGATGATTATATTGCTTTAGTGATTGAATCTTTATCAGTCATCAGTCAACTAAAACTAGCCACTCAAGTTGACGTTTTTTGTGAAACAGATGTTTTTACACTAGATGAAACAAGAATTATATTAGAAAAAGCAAGAGAAC
>CAYIYY010000039.1:0-8698 GCA_964367605.1 uncultured Candidatus Izemoplasmatales bacterium
CCAGGTTCAGAGAGATAGAAATTCGTTGTCATGGAATAGATATATAAGTCATAATCATAATCGGAATTCAGTGGGAAACGCCATTCACAGTAAACTTGTAATAAATAATTAGGATTGTAGATTCCATGAGGTTGGAAGGTGAACTCAGCTTTGAATTTAAACTTTTCAAAGGTATCAATATGGGAGTATAAGTAGATGAATGGGGTTTGAACATCATAAAGCCAATCACTATCTTGTAACTCGTCTTTATTGAGTGTTGCGACAAACCGACTCAGTCCATTAAATTCGACTTTTTTTGCATTCAGCTCAGTTGGAAATCTTAATATACTTTTTTCATTACCAGCGATAATTTCATAATCAGGTTTTTTAGATAAACTAAGATACCTGGTATTACCTTCAAGCATCATAACCATAAATTGGTCGTCTCTCGTAAAGTATGTTTCCCATAAATCTTGTGAATTATAGTATCCAATGGTATCAAGGATATCGATTTCACCAGTGGTGATATGAGCATTCATGCTTGAAGATTCGATGGATTTAAATTGATTGTCTTTAGAGTAGATTGTTTTTACATAGAGGTTATTGGAGATATAACCACCTTTATCATTCATATCTAATCGAATCCGTGATAAAAAGAAGTCTAATCCTTCACCATCAGACATTCCTGATGAATTGGAGTTGGAGTTACAAGCAATCATCGGTAGGAGTAAAAACAAGACGAATCCGAATATCAATAATCGTTTCATGAAATCACCCATTCATGAGCATGACTGATTTCATTATATCAAGCATCAAGAAAATCACAACGTTCTAGCCAATAATATGAGTCTTGTGAAGATATCTTTGTATCTAATTTGACTATTTTATGATACAATGTTGTAGTCATTGAACAAAAGAGGTAAGAATGAAATCAACACTCGCTTATGATTCACGTTGGTTGCGTTTAGATAATGCAGCAAAAATATATCCCGTGGTCGCCACTGAAAATAACAGTGGTGTTTTTCGGGTCGCAGCCATCTTAAATGAATTAATTGAACCAACAATTTTATCTCAAGCAGTTGAGGAGTCAAGAGACAGATTTCCATCATTTTTTGTCAAACTGCATCAAGGATTTTTTTGGTTCTATTATGAACCTAATTTAAAACCAGTTCTCATTCGAAATGAATCACCCTATATCTGCGATGAAATGAATGCCCACAAAAATAATGGGTACTTATTTAAATTTTTATATTATGAAAATCGTATTAGTTTAGAAGTATTCCATAGTTTATCAGATGGAACGGGTGCTTTTGCATTTTTAAAAGCAGTTGTATTTCGCTATTTAGAATTAATGGGAAAGAAAGTCATTAATAACGGTAGTATTCTATCGCTGAATGATCGTCCAACCAGAGAAGAACTAGAAGATAGCTACAATGCTTTATATACGAAGAAGAAACCTTTAAAATTTCCCAATCCATCAGCGTACAGAATCAAAGGGAAAAAGTTTGAAGCGAAGGGTGGAATCGGACTCATTGGAGTTCATATTCCAACGGATGCTTTGAAGTTATTGGCAAAAAAGTATCATGCAACGATTTCAGAATTCTTAGTGGCTTTGCTTTGTTATTCAATTGTTCAGACTTGTGATAATAATCAATTGTCAAAACATCCGTTAAGGATCAGTGTTCCTGTGAACATGAGACGATTTTTATACTCACATAGTTTAAGAAACTTCTCGCTATTTTTTAATACGATTCTTGATACTAGAGGGATTGAGTTGTCATTTGAAACAATTCTATCGATGATTCAAGATCAATTCAAACATGAGTTGACCGTGGAGCGTTTACAAGACCGGCTGAATGAAAATGTTCAATTTGAAAAGTATTTTTTGGTTAAAATATTGCCACTCGTATTAAAGAAATTGATTTTCAAAATCGGATATAACATCATCGGAAATCGTCCTTCGACCATTTCGTTAACGAACTTTGGGGAGATTCAATTGCCGGATTCAATGAAAGAAGAAGTTCGAGGTTTCGAATTCAATTTAGCATCTGGTAAAAAGCCTGGTGTGGCTGTCAACACTTATAATAATACAACCAATATTATCTTTAATCGTTGTTTTAAATCAACAGAACTCGAACGGGTTTTTGTGAAGTTCTTAGTTGAACAAGGATTAAAGATTCATATCGATTCGAATCATTGGCAATAAAATCAAGATTAAAGAAAACGGAGCATCCTAATGACATTTGAACAATTAAACATTATTAACCCCATCACTGAAGCTTTAAAGAGTGAAGGGTATTTAAATCCAACACCCATTCAAGAAAAAGCTATACCTGTCTTACTTTCGGGTAAAGATTTGCTTGGAAGTGCACAAACAGGAACTGGAAAAACAGCGGCTTTTGCGATTCCAATTTTACAAAAACTTTATTCACCATCGCAACTGCCAAGACGATATCGTACGATCAAAGCATTAGTATTAACACCGACAAGGGAACTCGCTATGCAAATTCAAGAGAGTTTTCGTGTTTATGGGCAAAACTTAGGTGTTAAATCAGTCGTTATCTATGGTGGAGTTAAACAAAAATCACAAACCGAAGCTTTAAAAGCAGGGTTAGACGTTTTAATTGCAACACCAGGAAGATTACTTGATTTATTGAATCAAGGATTCATCGACTTAAAAAATATCCAATATTTTGTATTGGATGAGGCAGACCGAATGCTTGATATGGGATTCATCAATGATGTTAAAAAAATCATACATGAAATCCCTAAAAAAAGACAAACAATGTTGTTTTCAGCGACCATGCCTAAATTAATTTCTGAACTTGCGAATACGATATTAATTGATCCCGTCCGGATTGCCATTGACCCTGTAGAAACAACGGTTGATGCGATTGAACAAAAAATATATTATGTATTAAAACGGAACAAAACGAATTTGTTAATGCATATATTAGAAGAAACTAAAACTCAATCCGCTCTCGTATTTACGAGGACGAAGCATGGGGCAAATAAACTCGTCAAAGAATTAGGTCTCAATAAAATATATGCAGAAGCCATTCATGGCAATAAATCACAAGGCGCAAGAACGTCAGCGCTTGCGAAATTTAAAAGCCATGAATTAAGAATCTTAGTAGCAACTGACATTGCTGCGAGAGGTCTTGATATTGAAAAACTAGGACTCGTCGTGAATTTTGATTTACCGGAAGTACCTGAGACGTATATTCACCGAATCGGTAGAACGGGAAGAGCTGGATTATCAGGTGAATCGATATCATTTTGTTCAGAAGAAGAAACCAATTTATTAAAAGATATTGAAAGACACATCGGTAAGAAAATACCTTTGATCGAAAATCATCGCTTCTCAGCGTCTTATGAGAAAAAAGAACAAAGAATCGCTGATAAAAAACCGACACAGCCAACGACTCAAAAACCGAAGTCTTCTGCACCTTATCCCAAGAAGAAAGAATATAAATCAGATAAACCCTATCCAAAAGCAGTAAAAAAACCGACAAGAGAGTTTCTCACACCGTCGGAACAACAATTAAAACAATTGAAAAAAAACCAAGCAGCTGAAAGATTGATATCAAAAAAATCAAACAGTCAATAATTGTATTATTTAAGACAGTCCTCTCGTGAGTACTGTCTTTTTATTAAATAATTTATCATCTCATTGGTATGAAAGGGATATTTTTGCTATAATACACTTGCAGTAAAGGAGTGATAATATCAAAATCATTGATATGAATCAAACAATTTATCAATTAATATCAGACTATCCGGATTTAAAAGAAATATTAGCTGATATTGGTTTTACAGAAATTGTGAAACCAGGCATGCTTCAAACGGTTGGTCGGTTTATGAATTTAAAGAATGGAAGTTCGATGCGTAAAATACCCATCGAAAAGCTTAAAGCTGGTTTACTTGAAAAAGGCTATGAGTTGAAAGGAGAAACCAATGAGTGAATTTATCAATAATTCTGTCCAAAGACAGGCATTATTAAAACAAATTATTAAAAGCTTACACGCTGGCGTGTCTTTAGAAGAGGCAAAAGCGGAGTTTAGAAAACATTTTAGTGAAGTCTCGACGGAAGAAATTTCTCAAATGGAACAGTCCTTGATAAAAGAAGGTATGGCCATCGAAGAAGTTCAAAATCTATGTGATGTCCACGCCGCTGTTTTTGATGGAGCGATTAGTGACATCCATCCTGCGAAAGATCATACAAAAATACTTGGCCATCCCATCCAAGTGTTTAAAGCTGAAAACGACAAAATTGAACAATTGATTGCGACTGAAATCGAACCGTTTTTAACAATGACAGGAAACCATGCGGTTTTAATGCTTCGGGTAGCGTATGACCGGTTATCTGAAATTCACAAACACTACGCAAGAAAAGAATATTTATTCTTCCCAAATTTGGAGAAGAAAGGCATCGACGCACCGCCAAAAGTGATGTGGGCCGTCGATGATGAAATTCGAGCTGAGTTAAAATCAATTCAAGAAGATTTAGGAAAAATTGATTCCAATTTAGAAGAAATCAAAGATAAAATCAAGAAGAATGTCCATAAGATTAGAGACATGATTTCGAAAGAAAACAATATCCTCATCCCTTTGTTAATCGATACTTTAGCATTCTTTGATTGGATTTTAGTCGATGGTGCAACGCCTGAAATTGGCTATTTCCTTGAAAAACCAACACATTCATGGAAGAAAGAACAACCCAAAGACGAACCAACAAATCAAGCAACCGTAATCAAAGAAGGGACTGTCCCTTTTAGCGCGGGTAGTTTAACTTTTGAACAAGTCAATGCTATGTTGAATACCCTCCCTCTTGATATGACTTTCGTTGATCATGAAGGGAGAGTCAAATACTTCACGCAAGGCAAAGAACGTATCTTTGATCGTCCCGTAACCATTATCGGAAGACATGTCTCGATGTGTCATCCACCCGCAAGTGTTCATGTCGTTGAAGATATCATCAAGAGTTTTGAGACGGGTGAAAAAGATAACGAAGATTTCTGGATTAGAATGAAAGATCAATTTATTTATATTCGTTATTTCGCAGTAAGAAATGATAAAGGTGAATACTTAGGAACCTTGGAAGTTACTCAAAATATCAAACCCATCACCGAACTTGTCGGCGAAAAACGACTCGTTTCCAAGCACTAATGCGACTACTTTATTTAATTTTAGGCTTTATATTTCTGGGCATTGGCATCATTGGAATTGCTTTGCCGGTTTTACCTACCACCCCATTTTTATTAGTCACAACGGTGATGTTTGCGAAGAGTTCTCCTAAATTTCATGATTGGTTTGTTTCGACTAAATTATATGAGATCCATTTAAAAACCTTTATCGAAACGAGATCTATGACAAAAAAACAAAAATGGAGTTTACTCCTATTCGTCGATGTCATTTGTATTGTGACATTTATCCTGGTTGATTCTTGGGTTGTTCGAGGAATCATCATCGTACTTGAAGTAGCAAAGTATTTTTACTTCATCAAATACGTTAAAACGATATAAAAAAAGCACAAATTTGTGCTTTTTTTTCTAGTATAATGCGATATGACCGTCACATCTGGGTTCAGTAGCTCCGGCATATACCCCATTTTTTAAGTCTCTTATGATCATCTGCCCTCGACCAAAATGCGATAATTCATGTTCAATGTGTATGTCATGACCGCGTTTAATCAATGCGTCAATGATGGATGAATCAACACTAGGTTCGACCATGACTTTTTTGCCTTCCATCCATTGCCACCTTGGTGCATCAATCGCTGCTTGCGGATTCATATTAAAATCAATCAAATTCATGATGACTTGAAGGTGCCCTTGTGGTTGCATAAATCCTCCCATGACACCAAAAGGACCGATAGCTTGTTTGTTTTTCATGATAAACCCAGGAATGATGGTATGATAAGGCCGTTTGAAAGGTTTTAAAAGATTCGGGTGATTGGGTTCTAAACTAAAATTGAGCCCTCTGTTATGTAAAGCAATGCCTGTAGTTGGGATGACAATCCCAGAACCAAATCCCATATAATTACTTTGAATAAAGGAAACCATATTCCCTTCTTTATCTGCTGTACATAAATAGACTGTTCCGGCATCTTTGAAGTCATGAGGTTGAGGCTCTTTAGCGATACTAGAAATCTCTTTTCTTCTAGAAGTAGCATAATCAGTCGAAAGAAACTGATGAATACTTTTACTCATGTGCGATGAATCCGCAATTGATGATAAACCATCCGAAAACGCGAGCTTCATCGCTTCGATTTGTGTATGGTAGGTCTCTTCATTTTCTTTGATTGAAAAGTTAAATCCGTTCATGATATTAAAGGCTTGTAAGGCAATCATGCCTTGACCATTGGGTGGAATTTCACAGATGTCATAGCCTTTATAATTCACTGAAATAGGATCCACCCATAATGGCTGATATCGGCTTAAATCACTTTTACGGATAAAACCGTTATATTTGATCGAATAAGCTTCAATCAAGTCAGCGAGTTCACCTTCATAAAAGGCTTTTGCGTTGGTTAAACCGATTAATTCTAACGTTTTCGCATGATGCGGTAATTTGACAAGATCGCCAGTATTTGGTGCTTTTGAATCAAATGTGAAAGTGTTAAACCATTCGTTAAACTCTTCACTGGTTAATTGTTTTTTATAGATGTTATAAGCATTTTGCCAATGTTTCGCCACGTGTTCACTGACAGGATATCCTTCTTTAGCATAAGCAATGGCTGGCCTTAAACATTCGATTAATGATAGTTTTCCAAATCTTTGATTGAGCGCTGCCCACGCTGCCGGTATTCCTGGGACAGTGACTGGAATTAGTCCGTATTTAGGAATGGAAGTCATCCCTTTTTGATGTAAGTTCTCAACCGATAAAAGTTCAGGCGCATAACCACTTGAATTTAATCCGTGCAGTTTTTCTTGAAACCATACCAACGCAAAAGCATCGCCTCCGATGCCATTTGACGTTGGTTCAACAACCGTGAGACAAGCTGCGGTAGCGATGGCACTATCAATCGCATTACCGCCTTTTTTGAGGATTTCTAGACCTGCCATGGCTGCGAGAGGTTGTGAAGTTGCCACCATACCATTCTTTGCATAGAGGACTGATCTTTTGGATGTGTAAGGATAATGAGAATTAATCGTATTCATAAAAGACTCCTTTTTAACTGTCAAAAGTCATTATATCAAAGAGTTCATAAAATCGCTATATCAATTCCGAATAAATGAATTTAATATTTATTCGATAATGTTTGATAAAGTCATCAAAACCGTGTAAAATAGTAACGTAATTTATTGAGAAACTGAGGGGCAAATCATGAATTTAAGAAGTTTAATCGGCGACAAAAAATTTTATAAATCACTTTTCACAGTCGCACTTCCGATTGTTGCTCAACAGTTGATAACGTCTTCAGTACAACTCGTTGATAATGTCATGGTTGGGTCGTTAGAAGAATCTGCGATTGTATCTGTATCTACTGTGAATCAACTTTATTTCGTGATGATGCTCATCACCTTTGGTGCCATTGGTGGAGCTGGTATTTATAGTGCTCAATACTTTGGTTCAAAGGATTTTGAGAAGTTAAAACAAACGTTTCGATTTAAGATTATGACAGCGTTAACCGTCTTTTTAGTATCATTCGTGATATTCACCCTTTTTGGAAGAACCTTAATCGGATTTTTTACAACCAATCCTGTCACGATTGATAATGCCATGGCTTATTTGAAAATCATTCGATTTGGGATACTGCCTTGGGTTTTAACCATTGCGATTGTGAATACTTTTAGAGATATGGGAATAACGAAACCATTGATGTTCATTTCGATCGCTGCCATCATCACTAACACGGTATTAAATGCCTTATTAATCTTTGGGTTATTTGGATTTCCTAAACTTGGGATCATCGGGGCAGCCTATGCGACAGTGATCGCAAGAATGTTAGAATTTGTCTTATCGATGGTATTGTTAAAAAGAAGAGGGATTGCCTTTGATACGAAACTCAAAGATATATTAAAGATTGATAAAAAGGTATTAACATCGATTTTTGCGATGGCGTTACCTTTGATGCTAAATGAGGCTTTATGGTCTTCAGGTCAAACGATGTTTATGCAAGCTTATTCCATGCGAGGTGAATATGCCTTCGCAGCACAAAATATCACCGGAGCGATATCTCAATTAGTCTTTGTGACGTTTGGGGGTGTGGCGACGGGGATAGCGGTGTTAGTTGGAAATACTTTAGGTAGAAACGAATTAGAAGAAGCGAGAGACAATGCGAAAAAGTTAATTGCATTCGCGGTGTTTTTCGCGGCTTGTATGGGTGTTTTATTATTTATCTTGAGTTTCTTTGTTTTAGACATTTATAAAATTGCTGAAGAAACGAAACGAATTGCTCAATTCAATATTCGGATCAATGCGTTATTTATTCCAGTTTATTCATTTAATGTGGCATTATATTTTACACTACGTTCAGGAGGAGATACAAAATCAACCCTTCTCATGGACTCAGTATATATGTGGGTTGTGGCCGTTCCGATTGCGTTCGTGATGTCAAGATTCACTAATTGGCCAGTGACCATCATGTTTTTAATTGTACAAATCACCGATATTCCGAAGGGATTATTTGGATTATCACGATACCGAAAAGGATATTGGATTAAAAATTTAGCTAAAAACGATGATATTATCATTGCGACGACTTAATAAAAGA
>CAYIYY010000040.1:0-4600 GCA_964367605.1 uncultured Candidatus Izemoplasmatales bacterium
ATGATTGAGTCTAGTTCTTGTTCTAGACGTTTTTTGATGATTGTTGGGAGTGGATCACCATAAAGTTCTGTCGCTTTAGAGCGAACCATCGATTCAACTTTCACTTTGATTGATGGAACACCTTGTTCTGCCAAAAACTCATCAGTTGGAGCAAATAATTCTTTTGGAAAAACTTCAATGACATCAATACTATCAGAGATCATTTGTGGGTTAGTAATGACGATTTCTTTCGCTATGTCTTCACCTAAAAATGAAAATTCAGTGAGCATTTCATCAGTCGTCATAAAATGTTGACTTGGTTTTTCTTTTTCGTTATTGAGTTTGTGGAATCCTCCACCGCCAACAAGGGGTGTTCCAATCATAATTTCACGGAAAATCTTATCTTCTGGATCTAAATGATGAACGTCGCCTGTTGCGACGACAGGAATATTTAATTCAGTACCAATATCTACAATGCGTTTAATAACGTCTTGTAAGACTGCTTGCCAATTAGGCATTTGATAGCTCATATAACTAAAAGTTGATATCGGTTGTACTTCAAGATAGTCGTAGAATCTAGCTGCGATTTTTAATTCTTCCTTCGATTTATTCATCGCAGTTTCAAAGAAACTACTATTGCGACATCCTGAACCCACTAAAATGCCTTTACGAAATCGATTTAAATACGATTTCGTAATTTTAGCGTCACGATCAAAATATTTCGTTGAGGCAATGGATAAAATCTTATAAAGATTCTTGAGTCCTTCTTGTTTCTTCACAAGGAAATTAATGTGATTTGGATAAGGATATTTATGAACTGAATCCGGTTGAATTAATAGGTTCAAATCTTGGAAACGATTGATTCCTTGTTTCTTCGCTTCTCTTAACATGTGTAAAAATACTTCTTGGGTTGCTTCAGCGTCATTAATAGCCCGGTGGTGTCCATTCATTGGAACTTTTAAGAACTTACACATATTGTCAAGCGAATATCGTGTACGTTCAGGGTATAAGACTTTCGCAAGCATTAAAGTATCGATGGAAGGTTGTATATCGCTTGTAATGTTAAGTCGTTTATAGTTTTCATAGATATGACCTAAGTCAAAAGATGAGTTATGAGCGACTAAAATTGAATCTTTGCTAAAATCATAAAATTTTCTCAGTACTTCTTCAAGTTTTGGCGCGTTAGTAACATCGGTATTGGTAATTCCTGTTAAGTTTGTTGTAAATTCGTTTAAAGGTTTAAGTGGATTAATGAATGATGAGAAACGATCAATAATCGCACCACTACGAATTTTGACACCGGCAATTTCGATTAAAGTGTCATAAATAACGGACAATCCCGTTGTTTCTATATCAAAGACAACATACGTTGCATCGTTTAGCAAAGTATCAATTTTACCATCAGTAATAGAGATGGCTTCATCATCAGCGTAGACGAGTTCAAGCCCATATAATGCTTTGACACCCGTTTCTTTTGTGAGTTTAAATAAATCAGGATAGGACTGAACTGATGCGTGGTCCGTCACCGCTATTGCTGTGTGACCCCAAGCTTTCGCTCGGCGAATATAGTCTTCAATGGTATTAACGCCATCTAAAGGTGACATTTTCGTATGCAAATGGAGTTCAATCCGTTTTTCTTTCGCATTATCTTCGCGATTCGATTTAGAAACGACTTCCGCAGATCTTTCCATGTTGGTTGCAGTTATTGTGAATTCACCATAATATTTATTGTATTCACCAAACCCGGCAATATGAAGTTCCATACCTTCTTTGATATCATTACAAAATTTTTGCTCTTCTGGTGAACTAATTCGCTTTTTAACTTGGATTGAATCCGTTCCATCACTTAAAATGATGTTAGCTTCTCCACCCATGCGACTTTGTCTTAATTCAATACTGCTCACAAATCCACGAATATTAAAGAAGGGTTTCGAATATTTGTTTTTATATTCTTCAAGTTCAATTTCATCAAAAGGTAACTTCGCGATTGGAGTAAAATCTTTTGATACGGGTTTTTCATCGTTTAATGCGATGTATTTTGTTGGGGTTGCAATTGAAACTAAATTTTCAGTTTGTTTAACAAACCCTAGATTTGTTTTTTCAATTTCTTGGTCAATAGATTTACATTCTTCATCAATTTGAATTTCAACAAATACTTTGAATCCATTTTTTTCAAGTTCTGATTCTAAATCAGTTCGAAACATTTGCGCAGACTTTGCGCCTTGTGGAACTTTGATGCATATTTGGCTTTCTTCAATTGATGTTGGATAGTTTTTTAGCGGTAATAACCGTTTATCAGATTCGATTAAATTATCCAGTACATAATCATAATAGTCGATCAAATCATCGTCACTAAATGTCGTCATTTTAACTTGATAGTCTAATGATTTGATATTAGGATTTGAACCACTTAAAGCATTAAGTTTAGTCATAAAATGACGATATCTTATGACTGGTACAGGTCTTTCAAACGTCAAAAAAAACATCCAACCATTGGTTGCTGGATCAACTTCGAGAGCATCAAGTGTTCCATAATCCGCGATTGTTAGATCCTCAATTTCAAGTAAGTCTAACAATTTTTTTATTCCATCATCCACTGTATTCACTCCCTTTTTGTCAAAGTTTATTATAGCACATTTTGAATGATTTTAAAGGCTAAAAAAAGAAAAACAGTCTTTCGACTGTCTAAAACTCTGCTTTTACTTTTCCTGCTAAAACTTCTTCGAGTGCTTGGCCAACTGGCTTAACACATTTATTATCAACCGATGAGTAACCATGTTGCTTGATAATCTTTGCACGTTTAGCGGAGATATACGCTAATTTATATTTTGAATCGATAACTTCTAACAAATCATCGATTGATGGATAACGTAAACCATCGGTATTTTTTGTTGCCATTATTCTTTTCCCTCCAGGAGTTTGTAGTATCTATGAATTGATCTTTCAGTTTTAGCGTGTTCCGCTCTTATAATCGCATAAATCCGGTCTGCTGCATTAAAAACGTCATCATTTACAACGATATAATCGTATTTGTACGCTAGATGATATTCTCTCTCTGCTTTATCCAATCGTTTTTGGATGCTTTCAGGATTTTCTGTTCCTCTGGTTTTTAATCGTTCAATTAATGATTTCCTTGAAGGCGGAACGATAAATACGAAAACGGATTCAGGCATTTTTTCTCGAACTTGCAAAGCACCTTGAACTTCGATTTCCATGATAACTTCTTTACCTTCAGAAAGTCTAGATTCAATATACTTTCTAGGTGTTCCATAATACTCACCGACAAATTCTGCGTATTCAAGCATTTCATCGTTTTCAATTGCGTGTTCGAATTCTTCTCTAGACACAAAGAAATAATCGACTCCACTCACTTCGCCTTGACGAGGTTTTCGAGTCGTCATAGATACTGAATAACAGAAGTTGTTATCAGGCATATCAAACAACGCTTTACGGATTGTCCCTTTTCCAACGCCCGATGGACCGCTGATGACAACTAATAAGCCACGTTCATTAAGCTTCATGTTGGTCCCCCTGTCAGTGTTAATATATTATGTTATATATTATCACACAAATCGAAAATAGTAAATTATTTTTTACTTGATCCTGTGTTATAATTACTTCGGTGATTGACAATGAGCATGGATGGAAGATTTATTGAGAAACTAGCAAATGAATTAAATGACCGAATTGGAAATGGAAGAATCAATAAAATCTATCAACTATCAAAAAGTGATTTTTTATTTGTCGTTCGCTCTAGTTCAAAAACCGAATCATTATACTTGTCTGTTTCTCCACAAATCGCAAGGATTCATTTGACTGATTTTAACTATGATAAACCCCAATCCCCTACTGGCTTTTGCATGCTTCTAAGAAAGTATTTGGAGAATGGTCAAATCAAACAAATTGAAGCCTTAAATGCCGATAGAATCATTCAAATTACCATCGAAAATAGCAATGATTTTGGTGAAAGAGTGTTTTATAAAGCCATCGTCGAAATCATGGGAAAACATGCGAATTTTATTGTGACAGATGAACAAAACATGATTATTGATTGTTATAAACATGTCAGTCCTTTTGAAGGTCAACAACGCACATTTTTAAAGGGGTTCACCTATGAATTACCTCAAGACGGAAAACTTTCTCCGAATGAAATTCAAGATATAAAATTATTTTTCGAAATAAATGACAATCACACGTCAAAAGCATTAACTGATAAAGTTAGAGGTTTATCCCCCTTATTTTCTGAATATGTCTACCGTCAAGCATATCAACTATCTAAAATACTCATTGATTGTTATGTCGATGGGCTGAATCAAGCGGTTAATCCTTGCCTCATAACAATCAATGGAAAGCGGAAATTTTATTGGTTTAATGTATTTGAATCAGCTGAAATCAAAACATTCCCAAGTTTATCAAAGCTACTTGATGAGTTATATTATGATATGGGGCAATTGGATCGTACAAAACAAGTCAGTAAGAACATATATCAATTAATTAAACGTGAATACGAAAAAAATAAAGATAAACTTGAAAAATTATCCCGAGAACTTGAAAAAGCCAAAGAAGCAGAAATTATTCGTATTAAAGCGGATTTAATCATTCAGCATCAACACCAAATTAC